>NZ_JAZQPU010000134.1:0-21223 GCF_045628745.1 Pedobacter sp. | reverse complement strand
TATGATAGAGAGAAATCTTGTTTTGAGTCATCTGAATATTATATTCAGAGATGTGTTAGCTGATGAAAATCTCATTTTGTCGGACGAGACCACTGCGGCTGATGTAGAGAATTGGAATTCCCTGAGCCATATTCAGCTGGTAGTGGCTATAGAAAAGTTATTTAAAATTCGTTTTTCAGCTAAAGAGATCAAAAGCTGGACGAATGTAGGCGATATGGTAACGTGTATACAAGGTAAGAAATCCAGATCGGCAATCTTTAATTAATTTTTTAAAATATTATAGGATCAGCCTAAAAGTACCCTACCTTTGTAGTCATGTTTCGGAGCTATATAGCCTTTCTATTGATATGTACCATCATATCTGCGAGTTTCAGCAGGTACTTTGTATATGCAGGCTATGAGTTTAACAAAAATTACATCGTAAGCACGCTCTGTGAAAACCGCGATAAGCCGGTGATGCAATGTAATGGTAAATGTTATTTAGCAAAGAAATTGAAGCAAGAGGCTGAAAAAGAGAAAAACCAGGAACAGCAGTCTAAAAAGACACAGTTTCAGGAAGCCTTTTTTACAGAGAATTTTGTGATTTATATTCCTTTGGTAACCATTAAAAGTTTAAGGACTACAGAGCTTCCCTTTGCCCTTCCAAAATACGCTGCGGTCATCTTCCAGCCCCCACAAGTATAGTTTTTTCCTTATCTGCTGAATATGCCTTTACAGGTGTAATGGATGCCTTGTATCCTTTACATTCAGGCAGTTCGCCTTGTTATTTCCCGGTTTCAACGACTACGGAAGCTACTTTGCTATGCATTGCGATCCGTAACATATTTTAAAAATGAACTACAAATACGCATTCTTCTTAGCGCTAGGCTTTGCCATGCTGCTATTAGATAGTAACGCACAAACGCCGCTGCTTAGCGGTCATATTTACGATTCACAAACCCGCCAACCTTTGGCTGGGGCTGTGATTCAAACCCTTAATAAGGAACCGCTGACCAAAACCGATTCCCGGGGTTATTTTGAAGTCAGCAAGGCGCTGGCCATGCCTGAGGTAAAAGTAACCTTGCAGGGTTATATTTCACAAATTGTGGGCATCAGCCAAGCCATTAGTGAACTTAATATCCAGCTGGAAGCAGATGGTATTTACCTGAATGAGGTTCGGGTAGGCAGTTATAATGGCAACAAAAGCAATAAAGAAACGGCCGGAGCGGTAGCGGTCATCACCACCAGGGATATTTCTCGTGGTACTGGAGTTTCGCTGCAGCCCGCTTTAAATGCTATTCCAGGGGTTAGAATGGAGCAAAGTACCCTTTCTGAAGCCCGCATTTCCATTCGTGGTAATGGCGTAAGGTCTTCCTTCGGCATCCGCAATGTAAAAGTATATGTCAATGAAATTCCTGTAACCGAGGCAGACGGTACCACCCGTATTGAAGCGCTCGATATCAATAGCATTGGTCGTGCAGAGGTCATCAAAGGCCCGGCTTCCAGCATTTATGGTGCTGGCACCGCCGGTGTCATCAATTTTCAGCTGCAGCGTTCGCCCTACCAGGAGCAAAGTTTAGAAGTTTCTGGCTTAACAGGTGCTTATGGTTTAAACAGGCTGGCTACTACTTATCGCAATGGGGGCGACAAGGTTAACAGTTATGTTTCTTATGGATGGCATGAATATGATGGTTACAGACAGCACAGCAATGATATGCGCAGGTTTATGACAGGGAACTTCCAGCTTTTTCCCAGCGACAAGCGCATCATCTCCCTGCTCATTAACCGCACCACACAGCATTCACAAATTCCCGGTGCATTGACACAGGCAGAGTATGATGCTGATCCCCTGCAGGCTAATGCCACTAACTTAGACAAAGCGGCAGCGAGATATCAAAACTGGACACGCATAGGTGTGGGGCAGCAGTATTTATTTAACGAACATTTTTCTAATCAAACCAGTGTTTTTACTTATTTCTACGACCTTGATCATCCACTTCCTTATGCCTACATTAGAAACACCTACCAAAGTTATGGAGGTAGAACCCGCTTTAGCTACAACCCTGACTTTGCTCATTTCGCAACCCGTTTTACAGTCGGCGCTGAGTATAACCAGGGATTGACCAAAGGCAGCCAATATGTAAATAACAAAGGGGTAGAGGGGGCTATCAATTCCACTATTGACTATCAAAATACACAATATTCTTTATTCTATCAATCAGAAACATCGTTGAGTGCCCATACTTTATTAACACTTGGCATCAGTTTCAACAGTTTGAATTATGATGTGCACGATTACTTGAAGCCCAGTCAAACAGGGGTTAAAAAGTTCAATCCAGAGGCTACGCCAAGGCTGGCTCTGAGTCATCATTTTAGTGATGCACTGAGTTTACACGGCAGTATCAGCTCCGGTTTTTCTCCACCATCGAGTTCAGAAATCAAAAATATCGATGGTTCTATCAACCCTTCATTACAGGCAGAAAAGGCCATCAATTACGAGGTCAACGCCAAAGGGAACTTATTTAAATCAAGGCTTGCTTATGATTTAGCTTTGTTCAAAATGGATATGAAAGGCGAGTTGATTGGCCAATCGGTGGCACAGGGCATCACCATTTATAACAATTCGGGCAAAACAAGCCATAATGGGGTGGAACTTGCGTTATCCTACCAGGGGCTGAAAGCTGAGGACGGTAAATTCATCAGCATGCTTCGTCCTTTTGCAGCGCTTACTTATGCTGACTTTAAATTTAAAGATTATAAAACGCTGAATGCACAAAATGAAGTGACCGCTATTTATGATGGCAATCCATTAACTGGCATAGCACCCTGGGTTTTAAATGCAGGACTGGATATTGAAACTACAAATGGAATTTATTTTTATGGAAGCTATTTCTATTCAGACAAGCTATCCTTAAATGATGCCAATACGGCACAACACCCTGCCTATAGTGTGGTAAATGCTAAACTGGGCTATAAGAAAAGAATAGCCAGGCAATTTGAAATTAACCTTTATGCGGGTTTAGATAATATGCTGAATGAAAAGTACAGCTCTATTGTCTCCCTTAATGCTGTAGGTTTTGGGGCAGTTGCTCCAGCTTATTTTAATCCATCGCCCGGAAGAAATGGTTATGGCGGATTGAATTTTAAATGGTTGTTCTAAGCAAGAATAGCTTATTGAACTTTATTAAAAACAAATGTAAATTGATGAAACCTATTATATTACTCTTCATTGCAGCGCTTGGCGTTGCCATTTTACCTTCCTGCAAAGAAAAGCAGGATGCTCCTGAAATTCAACTGCTGTCAACGGGAGAAAATGAGGCCTTAGGTGCCTATTTCACAAAGGATCATCGTGGAAATGCGGTGCTTTGCTGGTCGGAGAAAAGCGCAGCAGACTCCCTGTACTGCTTAAAATATGCCATCTATAATGCCGAAAAGGAAAGCTTTGAGTTGCCTGTAACTGTTGCGGGTTCAATAGGCTTAAGTACGGCAGCAGAGAGCATGGGTAAAATTGCTTTCAAGGGTGATGGCACTGTAATGGCTATTTTTGGTAAACGCTTTACCAAGGAGAAAAACCCTTATGCAGGAGCCACTTATTATACTTTCTCTACAGATGAAGGCAAGAGCTGGACAAAAGCTGCTTTTCTTCATAGCGATACTTCACATACGGTGGGTCGTAGCTTTTTTGACCTGACCACACTCAAAGATGGCGAAATGGCGGCTGTTTGGCTGGATGGCCGTTATGGAAAGTCCATTAAAGGATCTGCACTATTCTTTGCCAGAACTGCAAAAGGAAAGGGTTTTGCTGCTGATGTTTGTATAGATAAGGGAACCTGTGAATGTTGCCGCACAAATTTAGTGAGCGATACACAGGGCAATCTACACCTTGCTTACCGCAAGATTCTTTATTCCAGAGATTTGATGGGAAAACAAGTCCGCGACATGGTCTATAGCACTTCTAAAGATAATGGGCTTAGCTTTTCTAAAGCAATACCCATCAGTAATGATAACTGGCAGATAGAGGGTTGTCCACATTCTGGTCCTTCACTAGCCTTAACTGATAAGTCTGTGCAAAGCGTATGGTTTACCGCAGGTGGCGTTCCAGGCATCTATTTCACAGAGGCACAACTTGATTCCACTTTTAAAAAGAGGACTTTACTGAGTGCTGAAGGCAGACATCCTCAAATGAAGACCCTGCCTGAAGGTAAAATGGCTGTTGTTTATGAAGAAAATATGGGTGCAGTGCCTGAACACAGCATGCATCACCAAAATGCAGGTATGGCAAAAATTGTGCTTAGCCTAATTGATAAAGGACAGGCTAGGGAGCGTATTTCGCTGACCGATGGGCAATATGCAGACCACCATGCGGTATTAATACCGTTGAAAAAAGGCTTGCTGGTGGCATGGATCAGGGAAATGCATGGACAGTCGAAAATATACTTCAGCAAAATTACAAGTTAAGTGTGAGGCAAGAACTTACGCTAATTTAAACTTTTGGTTGTGCTCTATTGTTTAAGATGAAAACTTCTACAATGAGCCTGGAAAAATATGTCGCCAAGCGGGACTTTACGAAGACTGCTGAACCAAAATCTGGAAAAAGTAAAGATAAAGCACAACTGCGTTTTGTGATACAGAAACACGATGCCTCACGTTTGCATTATGATTTCCGACTGGAAATGGAGGGGGTGCTAAAAAGCTGGGCTGTGCCTAAAGGGCCTTCCCTGGATCCTAAAGTTAAACGCCTGGCAATGATGGTGGAAGACCATCCTTATGACTATAGAACTTTTGAAGGCATGATTCCAAAAGGGGAGTATGGCGGTGGTACCGTCATTGTATGGGATGAAGGATTTTATGAACCTATTGAGCCTGTTAAAGGCAAAAAGGCGCAGGAGAAACACCTGCTGGAGCAACTTAAGGCTGGCTCCCTGAAAATTATACTGCATGGTCATAAGCTGCAGGGAGAGTTTGCGCTGGTTAAAACACATGGCATGGGGGAAAATGGCTGGCTGCTGATTAAACATAAAGATGAGTTTGCCGATACAAAAGACATTACCAAAGAAGGTAAATCTGTCATTTCCGGGGAAACCATAGAAAGCATGACCAAGGAAATGACCAAGGACAAAACTAAGGTGAAAGCTGTTGAAAAGTCCACTAATATAGCGGAGCCTGCAGAGAAAATAAAATCGCCAAAAAAAGAAGCTGAGGCAACTCCCGATGCTAAGGACTTGTTGAAGAAAGCGCCGAAAGCTGCTTTCCCTAAAATCATGAAGCCCATGCTGGCCACTTTGGTAGATGCGCCATTTGATGATCCTGACTGGCAATATGAGGTGAAATGGGACGGCTATCGCGCCCTTGCCTATGTGAATAAAGGAAACGTGGAGCTGGTTTCACGCAACCAAAAGACCTTTAATGAAAAGTTTTACCCTATCTACCAGGCTTTATCAGACATGAAGGTCAATGCTGTTTTTGATGGTGAAATTTTAGTGTTGGATGACAAAGGCCGGTCCAACTTCAGCGACTTACAGAATTGGCGCAGTGAAGCAGATGGGGAGCTTGTTTATTACGTTTTTGACTTGCTTTATTATGAGGGCAAAAATTTAATGGATATGCCTTTAAGGGAAAGGCAGGCTGTTTTAAGTGCGGTCTTCCCCACTGACGATGAGCGGCTGCGCCTCAGCAAGGTTTTCCGAGCCAGTGGTATAGATTTCTTCAAGGCGGCAGAACGAATGGGCCTCGAGGGCATCATCGCCAAAAAGAGTAACAGCACCTATTCGCCAAACAATCGCTCTAAAGAGTGGCTTAAAGTTAAAGTCAGCAAAAGACAGGAAGTGGTTATTGGTGGCTTTACGCTGAATAAAGATACCGGTAAACAATTCAGTTCTCTTTTATTGGGGGTATACGATCAGGGGGTATTTACCTATGTGGGGAAAGTTGGTACAGGTTTTTCCGACCAGCTGCAAAAGGAGATGATGGCTGAGTTTAAGCCTTTGATTATCGATAAAAGTCCTTTTGAAACCGAGCCAGATGTTAACCAGCCATCACGTTTCAGGCCAAACCCACCAAAAGCAACCGCTACCTGGCTAAAACCTGTACTGGTTTGTGAAGTGGCCTTCAGTGAGGTTACCAAAGATGGGGTTTTCCGTCATCCTTCTTTTCAAGGGATGCGGATTGATAAAAATGCCAATGAGGTACTGAGGGAAACACCCGAAGAAACCGTCGCTATTGTGCAGGAAGAAGAAGACCATCACCAGGTAATTACTCCGCCCAAGGCATCAGGTAGAAAAACACTGCTTAACCCAAAGGAAGAAACACAGGTTAAAAAGGTTTGCGGCCATGACTTGAAGTTCAGTAATTTAAGTAAAATTTACTGGCCGGAACATAAGGTTACCAAAAGAGATATGTTCAACTATTATTACCAGGTGGCAGACTTTATCCTTCCATATTTAAAAGATCGTCCAATGTCATTAAACCGCTTTCCGGGAGGTATTCATGGACCTAGTTTTTACCAGAAAGATGTGAAGGATAAAGCACCCGACTGGGCAAAAACTTTCCCTTACCAGACGAGTGATGGCGAAGAAAAGGAATACTTAGTAGGGGCTGATGAGGCTACCTTATTATGGATGGCCTCCCTGGGCTGTATTGAAATGAACCCATGGTTTAGTCGTGTTCAATCACCTGATAACCCTGATTATTGTGTCATTGACCTTGACCCTGATCAGAATACTTTCGACCAGGTGATAGAAGCGGCGCTGGAAGTGAAGAAAATTCTGGATGCCATAGATGTGCCTTGTTATTGTAAAACCTCTGGATCTACAGGTATTCATATTTATATACCCCTGGCTGCAAAATATACCTATGACCAATCGCAGTTGTTTGCCCGGATCATTGTCAATATAGTGCATAAAAACCTCCCTGACTATACCAGTTTGGAGCGCATGATTGCCAACAGGAAAGGGAAAATGTACCTGGACTTTTTGCAGAACCGTCCGGGGGCAACAATTGCAGGTCCCTATTCTTTGAGGCCTAAAGTTGGAGCTACGGTATCTATGCCGCTGCATTGGGAAGAAGTAAAGCCAGGACTAAAGATGCAGGACTTTAATATTTTCAATGCTGTAGATCGCTTAAAAGTGGAAGGAGACTTATTTAAAGGTGTTTTAGGTGCAGGCATAGATTTGGAAGATGCCATTAAAAAGGCAAAATCAATTTTCGGTTAATGATTTGGTGTGGGCAGCAAAAGGAATGGTAAAATAAAAGGTGCTGCCCACACCTGGCATACTGTCTACCCACAGCTGACCACCACTTTTAATCACAAACTCATGGCATAGGTTCAGCCCTAAGCCCGTGCCTTTTTCGCCTGAAGTACCAAAGGTAGAGTAATTCTCGTTTTTATTACACAGCTTGCTGATATGTTCTTTAGACATGCCAATGCCATTATCGCTGATGGAGAACTGTACGCCTGTTGCTATAGTTTCGGCTTTGATTTTAATAAGGCCATTGTAATTGGTGAATTTGATGGCATTGGTCAATAAATTACGAAAAATAGCGTCTAACATCCCCCGGTCGGCATAAATGCGAGAGCAATTTCCATTTTCAAAACTGATAGCTATGTTCTTTTTTTTAGCCAGTGGTTTAACGGTTAACAAAGATTTTTCTATATGACTGCTGAGTTCTGCAATTTCTACAGGTTGAATAGTCATAGATTCAAATTGAACTTTCGCCCATGACAATAAGTCTTCCAGCAGGTTATTTGCATTAGAAAGTTCCTGTTTCATTTGCGACAAGTACTGGTGCAACTCATCTGGTGGGGTGGATTTAAAATCCATTAACGTTAAATCTAACAATTGCAGACTTCCTGATATTGGGTTTCTTAGGTCGTGGCCAATGATTGATAGTAATTTGCTTTTCTGCTGGTTGGAGGCCGTTAACTCTGTATTGAGGTTTTTTAGTGCATTTTCCTGGAGCTTTCTGGTCGTTACATCTCTCATGCTGCCTTCAATGCCTATAAAAACACCATCCTCAAACATCAGGTGTGCATTTACAGAGGCGTAACGCAATACATGGTCGCTTGTTTTTAAGCGTACTTCAAAGTCTATAACAGAACCTTTCTCTTTTAATGCGGTTAAAATTTTATCCCTGTCTTGTTTGTAATAATAGAAATCATCAACAGGCTTGCCGATGATAAAATCCCGTGCATAACCTGAGTGGTTTTCTATGGATGGACTGATCTCTATTATATTGTGCTGTTCATCAGTTCTATAAAAGACATCCTGCACGTTCTCAAAAATGGTGCGGTATTTTTTTTCACTTAATAATAAGTTGTTTTCAATCTCTTTCCGCTTGGTGATATCCTCAATCTGAGAAATTAAATGCAGTCTCTTGCCATTGCGGTCGGTCAGCATCGTTGCTGAAATGATGACCCAAATCAGGGATCCGTTTTTATGGATATAACGTTTCTCTACTTTTAGATTGTCCATGATTCTGCTTGAAAAATCTCCGAGGATGTTATGGCTTTTCTTGAGATCCTCCTTGTACGTGATTTCAAGAACATTATGTCCTTTGAGCTCTTTTTCTGTATAGCCCAGAATCTCGGATAAGCTTTTATTGATTCTTTCCCATTCGCCCTCTGGACTAATTATAGCCATGCCGATCAATGAATGTTCAAAAGCTTGCTTGAACTGTGTTTCGCTTTGGTATAAGTGCTCTTCTAGTTGTTTTCTTTGGCTAATTTCAAAACTCATGGTACCCGCCATGTGCTGTGCTGAGTCCGTGATGTCTTCCACGGTAAACATTAAACCACCAATATTGCCACCTTCCTCATTCCATGATTGAATTTGCCATGCCAGCCATTTAATTATTCCATCTGCAGCTTCCCATTCGTATGGCTCACATTTTTGGTCATTGCCTGCTAAACAAGCAGCAACAGTATGCTGGAAGCTTTCTTTCCTATCTGGAAAAAAAGAATAGTGTGAGGTACCAATCAGCAATTTATCTTCACAATGAAAAAAAGACCTCCATTGTGCTGATGTGGCAAGGTAGCACATGTTTAAATCAACTATTGCAATGGCGATGGGAGTTTTGGAAATGATATGGTTTAAGGCAGAAGATAAACTCATTATTCTTATTTAAGATAGAGGCTTTAAAGTGATAAAATCAAATATAATCAAATGTTAGGGTTTGCACTTAAATTCAATTTTAAAAATCAGAATAGGAGGTCGGGGTTAAAAAAATTGCATCTAACCGCTTCATGTTGTTTTGATATTTTGGCAAGGCAGAAATCGTTTTCCATTTAGGATCATTGCCAAAAGTTTTCCAATGGGCATCTCTGGAAGCTTTATCGCTGTAGGCAGTCATATACATAAGGTTGGGCATACGACTTCCGGCAATAACTTCGCCGTAAAATACAGGATGACTACCGATCCGTTCAAAGATTTCCATTTCATCGTCGTTAAACATCTGCACTTTATTTTGATGAAGTTTCTCCGATGCACTTTCATAACTGCGCAATTCGTAAATGCGCTGTTCTTTCGGACCACTTAAACCTGGCTTTTTTAACCGTGGCATCATAGAAAATGCTTCCATTAAAACAACTTCCTTACGGCTATAAGGGGCATCATCAAATTTGGCATTGATGTAATCGGCACCTTTTTCTGTTAAAATGCCATCTTTGGCCAGTGTCTTTTGAAGCTCATGGTATTGTTGTAAAGATTGGTATGGAATCAACATATAAATACGTCGATCAGCTGCGGTATCAATATTTGCTATCTTAAAGACACCGACGGTTGGAATACCCTTTCGGTGCAGGGCGGGAAGGTAAGCTTCGGATAGGTATTTGTCAATCCTGTTTTCCTGTGTTTTATCATTAATATGATAAATTACCAATTGATAGATAGAACGGTCTAACTTTTGCGCAGACAAGGATTTTGGGAGCAGGAGGGATTGCAGTACAATCATGCAGACCATCAGTCGGAAAGGAATAATCAGGAATTTCATAATTAAAGATTGGTTATTATAAAAATATTAAAAAAAATCAGGATTAGCGCTGTTCCAGCTGAAAAGCCATATATATATTATGTACGTTAGCGATCAACATGAGTATACAAACAGAGAAGACGATGAAGGTGAGGAAAAATGAAGCGTTAAGGAAAAAGATTTATACAGTAGTATTTGGATCTGATACACCCGGCGGCAGGCTTTTTGACCGCGTATTGCTCGTTCTTATTATATTGAGCATTTTATCGGTATTTTTAGAAAGTGTGGCAAGTTTAAGGGCCAAATACCTGTTGTATATCCTTATTGCCGAATGGCTATTTACGGCTATTTTTACCGTAGAATATATTTTAAGGATTTACAGTTCTGAAAAACCTGCAAAGTATATCTGGAGCTTTTATGGATTAATAGATCTTATAGCGGTCTTACCTGCTTATATCAGTTTGTTTTTTGGAGGTGCACATTACCTGGTGGTCGTTCGTGCTTTCCGCTTGTTAAGGGTCTTCAGGATTTTAAAACTGAGTCGTTTCCTCGACGAGGGCAATATTTTAAGAAGTGCCCTTCGGTCAAGCATGTATAAGATAACGGTATTTATTGCCAGTGTGATTACCCTTGTCACCATTGTTGGCACTTTGATGTATATTATTGAAGGAGATAAAAGTGGTTTTACCAGCATTCCAGTCTCTATATATTGGGCTATAGTTACGATTACGACCGTGGGCTATGGTGATATTTCTCCACAAAGTCCATTGGGCCAGTTTTTAGCCAGCATTCTGATGGTGATTGGTTATGGCATTATTGCGGTGCCTACAGGGATTGTTTCTGTGGAAATGGCCCGGGCGACAGATGAGGCCAGAAAAAAGTGCCCATATTGCAAAGCTTCTATCTACCCGGCATATGCCAGGTATTGTTCGAATTGTGGAAAGGAACTTACACAAGATGAAAATGCAGCATAGGATTTTCAGTAATAAATATATAAATTGAGATGAGATTACCGGGTTAAATAAAGCTGGATGTACCATGTTTGATGAACTAGAAAAATACGATAACAATGGCAATTTCTTTTTCCAGGCTACAGATAGCTTAGAAAAAGTGTGTACAGCACCTACCAACAAGTATGGCGTATTTTTAGTTTATGCCCTGCAAAAGGGAAAGGTTGAACTGATCTATATTGGTAAAACTGGTCTTGATGTTGGCAAACGCAAAGCTGCCGAACCTATAATTAAAGATGGCCTGAAGGAAAACCTGGTGGATGGTTTGCACTTTGATGAGACCAAAAGGAAGTATTGCTGGCCCGTGCAAATGTTGATTGAAGACATTGAAGTCTTACATATTCATTGGTATGTTACCTGGGATGGACAGTGTAAAGACCGTCCGAGGACGATGAAAATGAAATTATTAAAAATATACAAAAATATTTTCGGTGTTTTTCCACGATGGAATTCCCCTGCTGATTTGTGTTAATTTGATTGTATGAGTCTCGTTATCAGAACGCTGAAAAAACAGGGTTCCCTTTGGTTTTGTTTTTCAGATATTTTCTGGAAAAAATAATTCATAAATAATTGAAAAAGGATTTTGTCTTTTAAAAACTATCTCTATATTTGCAGTCCTAAACAACTCCTAACTGCGGATGTGGCGTAATTGGTAGCCGCACCAGACTTAGGATCTGGCGCTTCACGGCGTGGGGGTTCGAGTCCCTTCATCCGCACAATCCTCAAAAGCAGCTCATACGGGCTGCTTTTGTTTTGGATGGACACGCCACGGACACAATTAACCAAGTCATTAAGCGTATGAAACCGCCTTCCATTCCAAAGCTTAACAAAAATAATCCCAATCAATATTTTATTTACTGGAACCATGATGTGCCAGTTGAACTGTGGCATAAGTATCCACGCAAAAGGATGCGTATCAAGGTTATTGATGACATTAATGAATATCATGGCGAGGCAAAGGACACCCATGCAGAATTCAGACGCCAGGTATGGCAATACAATTTAGACAGCCTGCGTTACAATCCCTTTGAAGCAGAGCTGAACAGATTCCGTGAACTGCAGCAGAAAAAAGAAGTACTGACCGAACAGATAGAAGAACAGGTTGCCGTAAGCCAGGGCGAAAACAGGCATCTTTTTACCGTGGATAAATCCCTGCATGATTACATCAAAAGCAGGATTGCCCGTAAACTTGCTAAAACAAGCATCTCCGCTTACCAAGGTTGCGTGGACTGGATTAATGAGGGTTTAACATTTAATGGCCATGGAGCGGTTCCTATCGGCAAAATAAAATATACCCATCTTTCTGCAGCACTGGATTACATTGCCGAAGATCGGGAGTGGGTAGCCACTACCATCAACAAGGAAATTGAATTTATGGGCACCATTTTCAACTGGCTGGAAGTTGAAGACTACGTAGTCAAAAACCCCATCAGAGGAAAATTTGTTAAACTGCCTACCCAAAAAAGCAAACACCGTTGGTACAATAGGGAAATAGCCAAAACAGTTAAGGATGCAGTTAAAGCCGCAGGTAAGGATAAAGTATTCTATGCCATGCAATTTACCTACTGGCTGATGATCCGCTCCAAGAAGGAGCTCCAGGCGCTAACCATTGGAGATATTGACCGCACCTTAAAGCGCGTTCGCTTTTCTGCAGCACTATCTAAAAATAAAACTGAGCAATATCGAGATTACCCAGAAGAATTTGAAAAGGTATTGGATCGCTTAAAACTGGAGGGCCTTCCAAAGACCTGGTTTATTTTCGGGAAACTGGATGGTAGTCCGGGCCCAGCAAAATGTGGCCATAATTTCTTTTCTAAGCAGTTTAAGGTTGTTAAAGACCGGATAGGACTATCCCCGGACTTCACCATTTACGGTTGGAAACACACTAGGATTGTACATGAGCTGATGAAAGGAACCGATTGTAAGGAAATAAGCTACATGGCCAGGCACAGTGATTTTAAATCGACGAAAGACTATTTAAGGGATTATGATTTAACTCTAGAAAATATTTACGGACCTGAAGATTTAACATATTAATAACACTATATCAACTAAACTAAAAAAACAAATAAAACATGGACGTTCTCATTCATTGGTACAATTCTTATAAAATAATAAGTGACGTAGTCACCGGTCTAATTTCCTCCGGAATATTTTTGATTATATTGAGCCTACTAAAGCCAAACATCGAAATAAGCGATAAAATTTCTTTTATTTACACTAGACCAGGTACAGGAAGAAACGCGCCTAATCCGCCTAAGTACCGCTATTATTTTAAAATTGTAAACAATTCGATACTATTTAGGATTTATGATATTCAAGTAAGAGCGTGGAGCACCGAGACCAGACCATCCCAAAATTCAGACGATACTTACTTTAAAGAAATTGAATTGGTTAAAAATTACCAATGGGTTGTAAATCGACTTATGCCACTTCACTTATTTCAAAAAGTGTTTAATGGAGAGAGAAGACTGAAATATAGAACAGATTATGCTGCCCAATTCAATACTTGCGATAATTTAAAACAAATGATCGACAATGGACGTTCTATTACCATTGAAATTATTGCCAAGCATTCTTTGACAGGATTTACTCGAGTAAAATATCAAACCTATAAGCATTCAGGAGATATTATTAAAGGGAGCTTCTTAAGTGGAAACACCTGCAAAATAAAATAAACAATATTTACACTGTTATGTTGTTAATACAAGTTCTAAATTATACATTTATCCCATCAAATAATGGAAACCACTAATCACAATCATATGGACATCATCGTACAATAATGATTTATCCTTAATAGTTGAGGAATATCAACAACAAAAAAGCTTCACTTCGGTGAGGCTTTTTTTGTTGTTCAGCATCGGGTTTTAAAACCTAATCAAGTCATAGTTCACATTCACCGAGGGCCTCCAGTGCTCATAATCTGGATAATAAGTATAATTGCCCTGGAAACTAAACCTGCCAGCGTCAATGCGAGCTGCAGGACCATAGCCAACAACACCGGTTTGCGGGTTGTAATTTCCGCTTGCTTGAATCCTTAACCCAAAGGCTGGCTGCTTCTGTTCGAATTCCACGAAATCAGCACCGTTCACTTTATATATAGGGTTGTCAGAAGTAACAGCTAGAATGCTTTTCTTAGCTCCTAAGAACCACTTACGTTGCCAGTACTGTGTTGCTGATATTTTAACATCTGCTTTAAAGTCTGCCCTGGCGTTTGTATCAAGGTCATTTGGTGGAGTAAATTTAAGATCAAGGCCATTGCCAGAATAAGTATAGTAAGGACGGTTATATTGATCCAGTTGTTTTTTAAGTTTGAGGTTTTCAGCTTCAAGGCTGGATTTAACCACAAGGATTTGCTTAAGCTGCTTTGTACGTATATCAAGAGCCATTGCAGTTGTATCTATAATACCTTTTGTGCCTGCTGTAGACGCTGCCTGTTCAGGAGTTGCCTTGTGACCCGTAATGTCAAACAGAACTGTTGCAATGCCATTTTCGCCAACCTTACGGGCAATTACGTTAGCTTCAGTTTGAATCTGTTTAGAGACCGACGCTTTAGCTTTTGTGAGTTGATCAGCTTCTTTAGATTTATCCAGGTATTTAATTCCAATATAAACTATGCCTAAAGCTAAGGCCGCAATGATCAGATAAAATTTTATATTTTTCATATTATTTCTCCTTAACTATTTTTGTTGCTTTCTGACCTACCTTAGTTCTTATGGTACTGTCTAATTCTTTTTGATCTTGTGCCTGCTGAAGGATGATGCCATTTTTAATTAATAAGGCTGTTGTTAGTGCGTCTTTATCAGCTTTGTATTGGGCATTTTCCTTTCTCAACTCCACCTTTTCAGCCTCACAATTTGTGTTTACCTGGTTGGAGGAGTCCTTGAACATATATGCCACAAACCATAAAAGCGAAACGGCAACTATTAACGCATAGGTTACTGGTTGTTTGGCAATTTGATTGAAACTGATTTTAGGAATTTCTTGCATTTTATTATTCTATTTTAAATACTGTGCGCTGACATATCCTGTCAATTTATTATTGCAGATTAACACTTGTGCCCACCCGTTATTTTCTGTCAACACATTTACTTCAGTGCCTTTTGGTAGCACTGTAATTATTTTAGCTGCTGTAGATGGACTTTCTCTTAAATTGAGATCACTTGAGGTATACTTTGCTTTTACACCAACTACAGGCGTAGAATATAGCTTGTATTCTCGTTCTCTTCTGTCTAATAAAACAGGTTCATCACCGGCTTTATTCCAGGCTAAAAACCAAGGCTTAATTTTAGGATCACTAGGATTGCTCTTAACTAAACGAGCAACCGTACTTCCTAAAAAGCCACCTACGCCAATATTATAACAAAGGCTTACAAGTGCATCAAACTGATTTTGGTTAATGACGGTGGAACCTGTTGCCTTATTTACAGCAGCCTCATATTCTACAAGCGTATTATCCATTAAAGCCATGGCACGGTTTAAGGAAATTGGTTTATCAGTCATTTTAACTGGTGTTCCATCTTCATACCTGGTTGAGCCTATACCTATAGTAGGCTTGCCAACTTGATCTTTATAAGGATGAAGGACAATACCTTCTTCCTTGATTAATCTTTGCTTACCGTTTTGTGATGTTTTCATTATGTGTAGTTGAAAGACCGAAAATGATCCCAGCCCTATGTGTGAACCATTCCGATAGAGTGTACCGGAATGGAGGTCGATTAATAATTATTGTGGAATAAAAGTGTATTTAAAAAAAGAATACAGTAAGTACCCCCAGTGAGCATGAGCATTAGCATCAGGGTGAGTTTTTGGAAGCCATCCGTATGGTGTTTTAACCAGTTCACCATTTGGTAATGGAGTATTTCTGTATGCTGCAGAAATAGGTGGCATAGTAAAAAACATTGGGATAAAAAACACTCTATCAATATCCTCTGAGTAAGTAGTATCATTTAACCAATCATTGGTAAACTTCCACATCCTTTCATGCCTTCCTGGATCATCATCTGCATTATTCCAGGCATACATACTTTCTGGAGTGTTTGGGTATAAGCTTGGAAATATTGTGCCAGCCGTATCTGGTGGCGAAACTCCGACTGTCACGGCGCCCCATCCATTAGCGGCGTATTCGGCTTTAATTAATCCAACTAGGGTTTTCATTGTACCTAACCAGTCATAAGTAATCGAATCATTTGCCCCAGTTGCGAAAATGATGTGTGTTGGTCTGCAAACATCGTATGCGTTCACATCAGTAACAGCCGTTCCTTTTGCTGGATCATTCGCCGCTAACCTTACACCAGCATCAGTCATTGTTCTGTACTTATTAAGCCAGTTTGTAATAGAAAATGCAGAAGGTGAACTTCCGTTAAAAGTACCATCATTAAATATTTGAGACGTACTCATACCTGGGTAACCTTCACGACAGGTTCTTATTGTGTGATCTGCTCCTTTGTAATTAAAGGTTCTTGTATTTACATTATGACCTAAAAACAATATGTCGTGTTGACCAACCGGACTTCCTGCATCTAAAGAATCCTTTTTAAACAACTCTTTGCAGATTAAGTGATACACACCATCTCTTTGGTCCTCTGGTGTTGAAGCACCTACACCCTGAGTAACGCCTGAACCAATAGAGTCCACAATGATTAGCGCACGTGCAATAACCGATTTTACAGCTGAATTTAAGGTTGAAATATGCTCAATATTAAACACAGAGGAATCGGCATATCCTGTCCCCTTTACTTTAGTAGGAACCAGTGTTTTAAGTACATTCACACCGCCATTGTATTGACGGACGTTACTTCCATTTGTAGTTTTAATAGGGGATACAAATATTTTTCTATCTGTACCGTTGCCAAACCTCAAAGGAATTTCTTTTTTAAACCCTGTAAAAAAGTGATCTAAATATATAGCAGAAGCGAAGTTTCGGTTATTCCCATAATCAGCAGGCATAACATCATTGCACACGGTATAAACTCTTTTTGGGTAAATAAATTTAGGTATTGGTTTATTGTTATCCGAAGCAAACGAAATCCCCAATCCAGCTGCTCTAAGAAATTGAGTCCCTGCCGCCATTTTCTCTAAATAATCAATCGCCCCATCTCCTGTTGTTCCATCAGTACCCCAAACAAACCCGCCACTTGAAAAATCAGATTCAGGTTCCGCTGGTTTACCTAGATTAGGATCTGTATATCTGTAGACTAACCCCATTCTATCAGAATCATTCACTACGCTCCATGATATCTGAATAATATCTCCAGTGGTAAGTGTGATCGTATCTTGGAGATTAACAAAAAAGTCGAAATCAGAAGGAACCGAATTTGCTAATACTAATTCATTGTACTTAGCTATTTCTGAGGAAGGAATATCAAAAACGAAAGAATGTCCTAGAGAGGTAACAAAACTGGCTCTCATGGCGCCTGTAATAAAAGTTCCTGATTTGAAATCACGGCAAACAGGAAAAGAGAACGCAGAAATAGTTCTGGTATTCTGTAGCCTAAACCATTGTCTATACCATTTTTTATTATAGACTAAATCGGCAACTAAATCAGGTTTCGGGTCAACAATTTTATAAAAATCTGATGCTTGTTTAATTCTTTTGCTTACTGCATCAGCTTTTGCATTAACATTAAATACGCCTAATTCTAATGTGAAATCATAAATAAGGTTACTAAATTGTTGATTACTTGTGTATGCTCCACCAGCGACAAGCTTTACTGCTGATTTTGGTACCGTTAATTTAAACCTAGTAAAATGCTTAAACGTTGTTTGAGTAAGTTCATAAGATATAAATTTATTATCAATATCAAAATAAGCAATTCCCACAGCCCCAGTAGCAAAAAGTACTCCAGTGTAATAAAGTTGATCTCTATTGTCGTCTGTTAAGACTAACGACGCTCGTCTATAATTAACATCAGCACTTGTTAGGCCGCCCGTTGGGGTTATAAATCCAGGTTCTTTTACAAGTACTATTTTTGCAAAAGAATTTATCAAGCTTAATTTGACTTTATCTAACCCTTTTACGTCATTTTTATTTGCAGGGTTCAAAACACCCCTTTCTAATTTTGGAGCAACTAAGCCAGACCTTGTTGCCCCAACAAAAGCAATATTATCAGGTAAAACTAATAACTGTGAGGATACACTTTGAGCAGTGCTTGTGGCCGCTCCGAAATAAGATATCAACGACATGTTCTTATCAAAAAAAACAGCCATGGCTGCTGGAACTCCAGCTATATCAGTTGTTAAATATATTAGGTCATTCTTTGTGACTGGCGTCACTACACTGGTAAAACTTCCTCCAGATAATAAGCCAGTATTTTTATCATAATATCCAGAAAGTAAGTTAAGCCCCGTAACCGTTATTGGAATCGCATTGTCTGCGTTTATAGTAATGGCTTTAGGCGAAATTACTTCATTCTTATTGGGATAAGCGCTCAAATATTCAATCAAATTACCATCACCAAAACCACCTTTCCACCCATAAGTAACGTAATTTCCCGCAGTACCTATCTGTACTAACTTCCCATCCCTCAGATTTTTCCCATTCACAACCGTATTTAAAACTCCAGCATTTGCCGCAGCAACACTCGCATAAATAGCAAATTCCGGATCTTCCTTCTTTTTATAAGGAAGCAAATCATTCGGAATAATCTTTTTGCTCCAGGTTCCAGTAACCCCTTTAATAAGCTGCACATCACCTGCAGCAATATCAGCAGCACTAACAGTAAGTCCACCAAACAATGCATAAGTTCCTGTAGTGATCGCTTTATAAACATTGATATTTGCTACTGGAGCATCGTCAGGCGTGGCCCCAATTGCGCCTGCAGCAATATTTCCAATAGCTGAGTAGATATCGCTTGTATCCGAAGTAAATTCAATCGACTTACTTAAAATAATATTTAACTGAGCAGCCGTTAGCGCCTCCTTTTTTGGAGTGACCAGGTAGGTAGCAATGACCTCTTTTAAATCCTGTAAGTTGTGTATGTTATTAATATCAGCCATTTTATACTTTTATAAGGGGGATTAAACCAATGTTTTTAGGGCGGGTTTCCGAGCCACCGGTGCTTGACGTTTGGATGGTCCTGCCATTGCCATTTTGCTCCATAACTTGTCTGTCGTTGGCATTATCACTTCTTCCTGGATGATCATCAGGAGTAATAGTGTGGGAGTGGGATTTAAATTCATCCGCTTCATATCCACCGGGGTTTTCCAGGTTTCTTCCGAAAGTAATACCGGCTCCCAAATCAAGGCCCCTGATAAACATGGAGCGGAGATCAGGAATACGGAAGGTAGAAGAGCCATCGCCTGAAGAAAAGAAACCTTTATAATTTGCAATCGAATTCCAGTAATAATCAGAAACCAGACCACCAGACAAGACGCTTACATACTCCCAAAGGCGGGGGTATTCGGCCCTTGACAAAATAGCACCATTAGCTACAACGGTATTTGCTGCAACAGCATAGCCATATTCAAAACCACCAACTGCGGTGAAATTGCCTTTAGCTTCGAAGACCATCCAGGTGTTGCCCAACCAGATCAGCTCCAGGCTATCGCCGTTGCCCATGAATAACTTTTGGCGGGTGGTGGATCCAAGCAAAATATCATTCGCGGTACTGGTGATGCTGACCTGCTTGGCGACATTGTAGGCCACTAAGGAAACTTTGCTTCCGGCATCATCTGAAGAAAGGGCGGGAAGCGTACAATCAATAGATGCATTGCCAGGATTAATCACTACCAGTTTTAGAAAAACATCGGCTTTGGAAAGCGCTTTGCTTGCATTCACTAAAGTGATAGCAGCATAACCTTGCATGGTTTTTCTCAGCCACATGGTTCTTTCGGCCAATTGCTTAGTTGCTTTGTTTGATATCCCTTCTGATCCGCCAAGAACCAAATCGGATTGCTCCAGCAGGTAAATGTTTTCAACAAAGGTATTTGTACCTGTAAATTCTGCCATGATAAATTAGTTAATGGTAATCTTCCAGGATCCGACCAAACGAACCTCTGCTGTTTTAATGATGTCAGCACGAACCTTACGGGCGCACAAAACACCATCCTCATTGAGTAAACCAAACTCACGGATAGTCATGCCATTGGCATCGGGGCCATCAATAGACCAGGAGAAACGAACGGAGTTTGCCTCAGGGTAATCTACACTGGTGATCAGCTTACTGAATAAGCTGGTTAAAGTGGTATCTGCCAAAGTAGGGGTGGTGCCATTGGTACCGATGGCAATTTTTGAGATCTTCTTTCCGGAGGCATGGCCACCAAGAACTTTCGCAAGGTTAGTCTGGCCTAAAGTCACCACCAGGTTATTGTCAGCAAAGCGTTCCAATATTTCACCGGTACCAGCATTGAGCACCAATAGGCTAAATACACCAACAGCCTGTAAGCGATCCATCTCACCTTTATTTTTTTCTGCTTCCATTATTATACTGTTATAATTTCAACGGCCAGCACATCGCTGTCCTGACTGTAATTTCTTTCTCCGTTATAGGCCACCTGGCCATTGTATTTAAAGTTTCCACCTGCAAAGACCACATCACTTTCATCTACAGAGGCATTCTCATTGCTTTCATCGGTCAAGGAAACCGGATCATTACCAAGGTCAATTTGATAAGAAAGGTCAACCAGGTGACTTCTTACATTCTTGTACTCATTTACCATTTTCACCAGCTCATCAATAGCTGTTGCGCTGATGGTATTATCGCCACCATCCAGTTCAATGCGGAAAGTGGCCCAGCCGTTCTGCCCATCTTCAGCACCTTCTACCAAAACGGCATCAGGGTACCCGATGGTTTTTAAAGCTTCTTTGACCGCCCATACCGTACCGGCTCTTCGCTTCAATTCAATGGCTCTTTTGATCACCTCTCTTTGTTCAGCTTCCGTGGTGGCTAAGCGCATTCCTTTGTAGCCCAATACATCAAACTGTTTTGCCAGGAAAGGCAATGCCGCAGCGTCAACTGTATCAATGATGTAGATCAGCAGCTGGTCAATCTGAATACTGTCCAGGCGATGTTTAGCCAAAGTGTCAAAAGCCACAAAATGTGGAACATCCCTGATGGAACTGGCTAGGATATTACTCATCGCTGTAACCGGTTATATTGACCTTTACCAAATTGCAAAAGGCGACTTCACTTTGATCAACCACCACATCAGCTGCAGGACTAACTACATCTACACTGTACACATCGGAAAAGGAAGCAACAGCACTGATTCGGCTACGAACTATATCTTTACCCAGTTGTCTTTTTCTTTCCTCCGTATAAGCC
>NZ_JAZQPU010000133.1:0-2675 GCF_045628745.1 Pedobacter sp. | reverse complement strand
GCAACAAGAAATCTTACCTGCTGATTTAAGAGTGGGTATTCCGGGGAAGTTTACCACCGCTAACTTTTTATTGGGCATTGCTCATCCGCAACTGACCAATAAACAAGAGCTTGTTTTTTCTGAAATTGAATCGGCCTTATTAAACGATCAGATCGATGTGGGCTTGATTATTCATGAAAACAGGTTTACCTATGGTGATAGAGGATTGCACAAGATTGTTGACCTGGGTAATTACTGGGAAAACTTAACAGGCTGTGCCATTCCATTAGGTGGTATTGTCATCAACAGAAAATTGCCCATAGATGTTCAGGAGAAATTCAACAGGATCTTAAGGAAATCTGTGGAGTATGCTTTTGCAAACCCTAAATCTGGTTTAGCTTTTATCAAAGCGCATGCACAGGAAATGGAAGAAGCCGTAATGTACAAACATATTGAGCTGTATGTGAACAAATATTCCATTGACCTGGGCCTTGAAGGCCGCAAAGCCATTGATACCTTGTTTTCTATGGCGCAATCAACAGGTATTATCCCTGAAATTGCAGAAAATATTTACGTTAACCAGGGCCATTAAATAAGGCCACCCGGCGTATTAATTACAGGGTCCGTCGGGTATTTCCTTGGTAATGCTAATTACTTTGGTCACCACCAGCGTGGAATCGAAATTTGCAGACACACTCAGGCTGTCAGATTTTACCACACGCCCCTCTACTTCTATATAAACAGGTACATAAGGCTTTTCAAAGTTCAGCTCATTATAGCTTAATTCAAGGGTTTTGGAACTATCTGCTACCCAATATTCTCTACCTTCTTCACAATCGGTATACGACTTGAGTTCAGGACCATAACTGTATAAACCTTTAATGATGCGAACATCGGTAGCTTCCTTATTGTTTTGATCACTATTACAGGCAATGGCTAAAGCGAAAACAATGGACAACAGGACTATATTTTTGATATTCTTCATGATTAGAGGTCTTGGTTAATATGATTTATTTTCTTTACACTGAGGTTTGCCGATAAGGCAGAGGCCACAAAAGAAAATAAAGTAACGGTAACAAATACGAGCAATAAATCCATCCATTTTATAGCAATAGGGTAAGCATTGGGCATCATCAGGGCTTCTTCAGACATCTTTACAAAACCATATTTCTGTTGCGCCAAACAAAATGCAAGGCCTATTAAAAGCCCAAATATACAGCCTGTCATGGTAATCATCATTCCCTCAAAGAGAAATATTCGTTTGATTAATGATTTCCCTGCACCCAGACTGTTCAAAATAGCAATATCTTTTAATTTATCCAAAACAAGCATCGTTAATGAGCCAATAATATTAAAAATTGCTATAATTAGAATAAAGGTGAGTATAATATAAACGGCCCATTTCTCTGTACCTAAAATATTATAAAGCACTTCATTTTGCTGCAGCCTGTCCTTTACAACAAAACCTATATCGATCTGTTTTTCTATATCCTTTTTAAGCAAATCTGCATCAATGCCTTTATTTACATTGATTTCAATATAGGAGACGTTACTTTCCTCATGAAGTAAAGTTCTGGCGAAGGACAGGGGCACGATGGTGATGTTATCGAAATCTTCCTGCACTTCAAAAATCCCTATCACCGGGATGGTGGAAACGGTAAATTCATCGGCCGGATTGATGGCACTGGCCTTAACCCCCTTTTTAGGCGAATAGATTTGCAATGGCGTCAGCGGATCGTTAGTGTTTATTCTCAGGTAATTCTGTATGGCAGAACCGATTACAGCATGCTGACCCATTTTATTTTCCAGCACAAACTGACCGTTAATGGTAATGGTATCCAAGTTAGGGTTTTTCAAATAATCGGCACTCACTCCTTTTATTAACCCAACAGATTGCCTGTCGCGGTACTTTAACAAAGCATTCTCGGCAAGCACCTCGGTGTATGAAAATATCCGGGGATCTTTTTTTAGCTGCAGCAAGGCCGAAATATTCGGGTCAAAGGTTTTCCCTTTTGCAGGTGCTATAACCAGGTGTGGCGTAAAAGTATTGTACATTTTGAGTACAACTTCTTCAAAGCCATTGAAAACGGAAAGAATGATAAACAACGCTGCACTGCCAACAAATACGCCCAATACAGATATTGTAGAGATGATATTAATCGCATTTGTGGACTTTTTAGCAAAAAGATACCTACGAGCAATATAAAACGGCGTATTCACGATACAGTAGCGCTTTAGGATAAGTTAGAAAAACGGATTATGTGCTTTTTCATTACCGATGAGGGTAAATTGGCCATGACCGGGATATACTTTACAATCTGCTGGTAAGGTAAATAATTTTTCCCTGATACTGTGCAGTAATTGTTCATGATTTCCACCGGGCAAATCTGTTCTGCCGATGCTGCCATAAAAGAGCACGTCACCACCAATAAGGATATTTTCGGATTTTGCGTAAAAGCACAAATGTGCTGGCGAATGCCCTGGTGCTAAAATAGTTTCCAGTTCACTGCTGCCAAATTTAATCACGTCGCCTTCTTCAATAAAAACTTCAGGCTCTGGCGATACATCATACCTGAAACCCATGGCAGGCGCATAACCAGGTATAGCATGAAGAACTGGTAATTCACCACGATGACACTGAGGCTTTAAGCCCCATTGCTCAAACACAAATTTATTGCCAAAAACATGATCAATAT
>NZ_JAZQPU010000132.1:0-2226 GCF_045628745.1 Pedobacter sp. | reverse complement strand
ATACCTTCAACGCAATTACAATGAACCAGATAATCTTTACAAATACAATTCAAAAGAGGCCTTTATTCCACTTGACCTTGGTTTCAACTATTATATAGCTGACAAATATGGCTATTATAGGTACGTTGCCAATATCAATTACCAGACTAACATTACTCTTGGAGAGGGATTGGATGGCTACGATTCTTCTACCATCCGTTTCAAAAATGGCAATCCGGATGTCTTTACTTATTTAACACTAGGCGTAAAATACAATTTTGGCCTTGTTGGTATCTCTAAAAAAACCTTCAAAAGGTATTAGAAAAATAACCTTAGTTTAAAAAAAACATGATCGAATATTTCACCCATACCCCAGTAGCTTCTATAATTTTCATTTTTACCATAGTAACCAGTATTTACGCCTTTAACGACCATGTATTATATGGTAAGTTCATGCTGCATCCTTATAGTGTATACCGCAAAAATAAAATGTACACACTCATTACCAGCGGATTAATCCATGCCGACTGGATGCACCTGATCTTTAACATGTTTACATTTTTCTTTTTCGCCTTTAAACTGGAGGCCACCATTGGACATTGGCAATTTGGGGTCATTTATTTTCTGGGTATGGTATTGGCCGATCTGCCTTCAGTAGTTAAACATAAAGGCGACTTTTGGTATAATAGTTTAGGGGCTTCAGGCGCTATTGCTGCAGTGCTGTTTAGCTATATCCTGTTTTATCCTTTTGATACGTTGATGATTTTTCCACTTCCCATTCCCATTTGGGCCTGTTTGTTCGGCATCTTATACCTAATCTATTGCGCCTACATGTCCAAAAGATCCAGAGATAACATTAACCATGATGCACACCTTTTTGGTGCCATAGCAGGTGTACTGATAACCATTATTCTTGAGCCGAGAATTCTACCACATTTCTTTGCAGCCTTAACAGGTGCCGCTTAGAACTAAGCTTCAGGCAAATAAGGAGGATCAAAAAAACTCATCGGTGCCGTTGGATCTTTAATGATCTCAAACAAAGTCTGACCCCATGGTTTCCAGAAATTTTCTAAAACCTGTGCATAGGTCTTGTGTTGCCAAACGTCGAACAAGGGTTTGTTGAAGACTCCTTTTAATGGCATGGCATCAATATAGATACGGTCCTCCAGGGGCATTACCGTATATTCTGGTAGCCTGTTGAACAAATATGCAGAGTAGAAAAACCTTGCACAAAGTTCTTCATATTGCTGTTCGCTCAGCGCCTTTCCCTTAAAAGCCGTCAACAATTCCTGATGAAAAACTTTGTTGGTACCGTTATCCTGCAAGCAGGCAATGATGCCAAAATCTTTAAGTTTCAGTGAGAAAGTAAGGGTATTAATCTCATCGCGGAAACTAAAATAATGATCTGCATCAGCAAGGGGTACCACTACAATAGACCATGGGGTAAAATCTTCATAAACCACATCGCGGTAAATACTTTGCACCATGGTATGAAGATTACCAAATTTATGCATTAAGCCCTGAGACATATTCATGCCATCGCCACTCAGCTGTTGCAGCTTAATGGCAGCATTCATCTCAATATAGATTAAGCTGTACATAAATTTACCAATCCACTTAAAAAGATCCTCTTCGGGAAGCTTAACCACTTCCTCATAACCCATTGCAAAAGCATGTGCTATTTTGTCTTCCAATGGCTGGATGTATTTTTCCAGCATTTCAGTGCTGCAGGGCACTTTAAGGGTATTATAAGACCTTACACTTTCATCAAGCAGTTTAATTTGCTCATTGCCGCTGTAATTGGCAACCGCCAATAACCAGTCTGGAAGCACATTCGTTTCTACCAGTGGTGAAGCAAAAGTATCACCGCTTAAAAAGCAGTTTTTAAACTTAAAGTCGAAGTTTTTGAAAGGTTGGTATAAGGTGCTGTTCATAAGAAAGAACAATATTAGGCATATTATTTTTACATTAGCAGCAGCGCTACTTTTTTTAACTTTGATATTATAAACGGCTAGACTTCATGGAATCCTCGTATATCTCCTTCAACCTCAAACTCAAACACCCCTTTGCCATTGCCAGGTTTTCTAGAACAAGTACTCCCCTGCTTCTTTTGAAACTGCGCTATGAAAATTTTGAAGGTTATGGAGAAGCCTCTATGGTGCCTTACATGGGGGAGAGCTATGAAACTGCAACTGCTTTTCTGCAACAGATAGACTGGAAACGCTTTAAATTTCCATTCGACTTCCA
>NZ_JAZQPU010000131.1:0-2469 GCF_045628745.1 Pedobacter sp. | reverse complement strand
AGGATGCTTTTGACCTGGAATTGCAATTTGAATACAGGAAAGAATTTTATGCAGAAGGACAGCTGTGGTATTATTACAAGCGGAAAAATTTAGTCACTATTCCAGACGGTGTAGGCAACCCTATGACTGCTGAAAAGTATGTTTTCCCTATCCCTAATGCGGAATTAGAATTTGGTTCATCGGCAAATTAAAAATTATCAATCATGAAATTAAACTTAAAACATACCTATTTAGTAGTTTTGATTGCCCTGGGGATATCCTCCTGCAAACAAAATGAACTGCTGTTGTTTGAACAGGAAACCGCAGTTTATGTAAACCTCTCCACAGATAGTACCGTATACACCTTTGCTACAACAGCAGAAAGTGTAGTTGAAGATACAGTTTTTATCAAATACAGAATTATAGGTAAACCATCACCCATAGACAGAACCATTAAACTTGCAACCCTGGCTGGTGCAACTGCTAAGGAAGGCTACCATTATAGCTTGGGGCAAACCGTGATTAAAGCCAATGAATTTGAAACTGATGTACCCGTTTACCTTTATCGCAAAGCAGGTTTAAAGGATAGTACCGTTGCCGTCGTTTTCGAGATCAAGGAAAATGAATTTTTTAAGCCTGGCTATTTTGATCAGCTGACACATAAAATTACCATTACTGATATCTTGAAAAAACCTACGCGCTGGGAGTCTACCTGGGTTCCTTATTTCGGTGCTTATTCTGAAGTGAAATTTAGGTTCTTGCTCGATGTAACGCAAAAAACAGATTGGGAATCTTCCCCTTTTCCACAGGATTCAAGGTACTTATCGCAAAGAGCCAAAAATGCTTTGCTGGAATATAACCAGGAAAAAGGAGCCTTAATAGATGAGTTCGGTATGGAAGTGACCTTCCCTTAATCAATCCATTCATAATTAATTAGATCAAAAAATGAATATTTCATACAGAAGATATAAAGGTGTGTTGCTGCTTGCAGTGCTGTTTCTTGCCAGCTGCTACAAAGACGAGAGCACCGAAGGGATCAACCCTATTAACGAGGTGTTGATTACCGATACCAAAACAGAGGCGGTGATTACTGTTTTTCAGGGCGATACCTTGAAATTAAAGCCCAACCTTACTCAAAGTCAACAAAGTAATCTCGATCAGCTAGAGTTTAAATGGTTGGTCTATAACAATAATGGGGCTGTAAGTTTAGCTGCCCCGCGAGTGGAGATCTCAAAAGATGCAGAACTGAACTATATTGTAAAAGGAGAACCCTTTATATTAGGTGAAAATTATATTGTACGCCTGGAAGTGAAAGATAAAAACAGCCAGGTATCAACTTACCTTAATTATAAAGTATTGGTGGGTAATGGTTATGGTGTTGGATGGCTTGTTTTGGAAGATAAAGCTGGCAAAGGAGATTTATCCTTTGTTTTCCCTAATTTTTCGGTAGAGCATGGCATGTATAACGACAGGAATACCTCGCCAATTATTGGCCCGAAGAAATTGGAAATTACTCCTTTTGTGGTTAGTGATGATATTTCAGCTGCTGGTAACCGTTTATACATTTTGGCCGACCAGGGAAGCCAGGAATACAACTACCTGACTATGGTTAAAAAGTTTAACTATGCTTTTGAGTTTTTCAGTGCCCCGGCTGTTGAAAAGCCACAGTATATGAACTGGACAAGCCAGTCGTCGTATAATGGCTTAAGATCTCCGTCGCTGGGTGTGGTCATCAACGATGGCAAGCTTCATTCTAACTTAGTAGGCGGTTTTCCGGGTGTTAAAAAATGGGGTGACATTGCGCTCAACCCACAGGGCAACAGAAATTATAACCTTGCGCCTTTTGCCGTTGGCGGCCCTTCTTTTGCGGCGATAGTTTATGATAACCTTGATAAAAGATTTTATCAGGTGAGGGCGTATAACCCTAGTCCGGTTGCGGGTACCTTAGAAGGCTTTCCATCGGGGGGCACCACAGGTGTAAGCACTGTTTTTGAAATGAACAATGTGGGCATGACGATGCTCTTCCAGGATTCTGCAGATGTGGCAAATGAATATAATGCTGTGATGAAAGACAACAGCAATCAACTTTATTTATTGCGTTATAAAACAGTAAACACCACGGCCGCGCCAAATATTACCCTTGGTAAAACGCAGATGAATGCACCGGGCATGCTCAGCTTTTCTGCTGCCGCAGGAAGCACCACTACTCCACACCTTTATTATGGAAATGCCAATATCCTATCACGTTATGAAACAAGTTCAAATAACGTAGTCGAGAATTTTGTTTTTGCAGCAACAGAACGTATTACCGCCATTAAGTATGCCAAATACACGCCCGATGATAAAGAAGCTGTAAAAAAAGCAAGACTTGCTGTGGCTACCTGGGATGGTACGGAAGGGAGATTATATTTCTTCTCTATACCAAATTTGGGCACTATTGGTCAACCCACCCATACCTTAAGAGGCTTTTCTCAAATTGTTGACCTGGTC
>NZ_JAZQPU010000130.1:0-1664 GCF_045628745.1 Pedobacter sp. | reverse complement strand
GACTAAACTGAATAACAAATAATAGTGTGCAAGAATTGACCACATTGAAATAAAGAAGAAAAATAGAAGCCACCTTAGATAAATATCCATGTTTAACTTTACGAAAAATAATAAGGTTAACAGAAAAAGCAATCCAGCCAGCCCAAATACAAAGCCATTAATAATTGCATATACATCGTACTCCGATGATATAATCAAAAACGCCCACTCGGGTAACAGAATGATTGCTAAAGTAAATAACCAGCCGAGTAATCTTTTATAAGTTGATATTGGCAGACTTTTGCTGAAGTTCAGATACGCTATTTCGAATTTCAACAATGTGAAGACTAATACAGCATGGCATAAAACAGATGCTAATAAAGCCACTAATAACACTCGCGTGTCATGGCCAACATCTGCGAACATCCAGAGCATGCATTTAAAAGAAAACAGCGACAAAGCTTTGCACATCAATAGCATCAATGGCTGTTCATTCAGTAAATAAAATAATGGCCAGCTGAAGAATGGCCTTTTAACTTTAATATATGGATTGATTTGGTGTCTTTCTTCCTTTAAAAAACCAAACGTTACTGATCGATAAGAAAGGAATGATAAGCCAATTGCCAGCGCAACAAAAACGGCCAAAATAAAAATCAGGCTGAGAAAAAAGTGGTTATAAACACTTATCCCAATCAAAGCAAGAACATATATAATGATGGGTAAAAGAATTACGCAATATAAAGCCAGCCATAATTTTAACTGAGGGTTCTTGTCCAAGGTGCCTACTTCGTTAATAAATTTATACTGAGCTAAGGCTAGTTTTTGTTTGATAAAGTAATGAACTTTAACACAATATAATACCCAGGAAACAAATACTATTGCAAGTCCGACTGGAGATGAAACCCCGGCCAATAATAAAGATTTATGGTAACTGATTAATTGTGAGGGTTCAGCAACTCCAAACAGAATATAAAATCCCATGAGGAAAAAGCCCGCATGCTGCTGATAGAACTCTTTCGCTAAACTGTTTATTAATAACCTCAACATTTAAAGTTGAATAATTTGTTTATTAATGATTTGATATACATTATCAAATTTTAATTGATCATTGCTAACTTCCTGATGTGAGGAAATAAGAAAACTTTTTCCTTTTGAGGCTTTCTCTGTAATCAGGTTATTAAGCTTATCTGCTGATAGAATATCAATTGTGATTAGCGGTTCATCTAAAATGAATAAATCAGCATCACCGACAAGTGCACAAATCAATGAAAGTTTTTTTAGCATGCCGCTGGAATAACTTCCTACTACATTGTCGAGGAAAGGTGTCATTTCGAAATGGTCAGCAAGATCTTTCGCTTGTTTTCTATCCGCCTTTCGGGTTTCGGTATAAAAATCAATCAGTTCTTTTCCTTTAATAAATAAGGGGTATTGTGGCTCAGCCTCAGCAAAACTAATTTTAGAGCGGAATTTTACTGGTTCTTTTCTTAAGTTAACTCCATTCAATTGCACTTCACCTATAAAAGGTATTTGCCCAGAAATGATTCGGAATAAGGTTGACTTGCCTGTGCCATTTCCTCCTTTTAACCAGTAAATTCCCTTATTGACATTCCACTCACTGAAGTTTAGTACCTCATGGCTACCGTATTTCTTGTTGATGTTAGTTAGACTAAGCAAATTAGATTTTA
>NZ_JAZQPU010000129.1:0-2452 GCF_045628745.1 Pedobacter sp. | reverse complement strand
ATTTTTTAGTAAAATATCTATTGTCGTAGAAGAGGCTGATGAAACCTTTTTCTGGTTAGAATTATTACATGAGGCAGAGATAATTACATTGGCAAAAATAAAGCCGCTATTGTTAGAATATGAAGAAATTGTAAAAATTGCAAACACAATAAGTGTAATAGTTACTACTTGATCTGACACTTTGGGCTAAAGAGCGAGTAAGGTTTTCTTAGGCATTGCTCGATAAATGAAAAGGGAAAGAGGCTGTTTGCCCAACCTCTTTTTCATTTCCCGAGGTCAGGCTATCCCTGGCAGGTTGCTCCTCAGCAGAGCCTGTTTCCGTTTTGCCTGATAGCTTAAAGTTATCGGGAATTTCTAACAGTTGGCTTAACATCTTTTCTTCTGCTAGTGTTTTACTATCCATAAAGGTGTCCATTGGTGTTTTGCCGAAGCAATATTTTCCTGAATGTGTACGCTGATGGTTGTAATCATGCAGCCAGGCATTCAGGTCCATTTGTAACTCATGAATGCTGGTATATAGTTTTTTCCTGAAGGCAATTGCATAAAATTCATCTTGAATTGTTCGATGGAAGCGTTCGCAAATGCCATTAGTTTGTGGGCTACGGGCTTTGGTTTTTGAATGTTCTATACCTTCTATCTGCAGGTATAATTCATACTCATGGTATTCTGGTTTGCCACAGTACTCTGTACCTCTATCAGTCAAGATGCGTAACAAGGGTATTTGCTGTTCTTCAAAAAATGGCAGTACTAGGTCGTTAAGAGTGTCGGCTGCGGTAATAGCATTTTTTCGGTCGTAAAGCTTTGCTGTGGCTACTTTGCTATATGTATCGATAAAGGTTTGCTGGTAGATCCGACCTACTCCTTTAATGTTGCCGACATAGTAAGTGTCCTGTGCGCCGAGATAGCCCGGATGCTCTGTTTCTATTTCGCCTATCGCTTCCTTCTTCTCTTTTTTGCGCTCTAAGGCTATCATTTGCGCTTCGGTTAAAATACCGCCTTGCTGGGCAATGCGGGCTTCCAATGCCTTTAAGCGTTTGGGGAAAGTTTCCAGGTCATGCCGCTGCCAAACACACCTCACGCCGCAAGGAGAAATAAACGTCCCTTTTTTGCGTAGTTCATTGGAAGTACGAAGCTGGCCTAAAGCAGGCTGATCGAAGGCCAACTGAACAACCATCTCTTCAATCTGTGGCTCAACCCTGTTTTTGGGTATCGGTTTCTTGCGGCTAATTTCATGCAAGGCTAACTCCCCGCCAGTGTCATGCAACTCTTTAATGCGATAAAAACTATCACGAGAGTACCCCATGACTTTGCACGCTTCTGATACGTTGCCTAACTTTTCTGCTAACTTCAGCAGTCCTAACTTTGTCTTGACTAACTTTGTTTCTGAATTCATAATCTGACAGTTTAAATGGGTTTTAAATTGTGGTTTAACTCACTCACAATTTAACCCAACTGTCAGATTAAGTTGAAACTACTTCAACTAACTATTACACATAAATAACTTGTGTCTGCTTTTAGTCCTGTACTTTATTGTATGTTTCATCATCTACCGGCTCCAACCATTCAGGTTTACCTGCTGTGATTGCGATGTGTTCAAACCAACTGTCTTTTGTAGCACCATGCCAATGTTTTACACCATCATGGGTAATAATTACATCGCCGGCTTTTAGAAACTGTGCAGGCTTTCCATCTTCCTGATACCAACCTTCGCCACCGGTGACTAACAAAATCTGAAATCCATCACGGTGGATGTGCCAATTGTTTCTACATCCTGGTTCAAAGGTCACATTTCCAACAATAACGTTTATTTTGGGGTCTGCAACTAATCCTTTCAGGTAACTCTGTCCTACAAAATATTGAGCATAGGCATCGTTTTTCTCGCCTATTGGAAAGATGATACCGTTCTTTACTTCTTCATGCTTTGCCATTTTATGCCTCCATAAATTTTAGTTCAATAAATGATTTACTGATTGGAGTTACTTCTTTCCGTATACAGGAAACTTGCTATACTCTCCATAATGCTCAATTTGTTCCATATTTTCCAGAAACTGCATATCCTCTTCAGAAATAACAAAGTCTACTTCTGTATTGGTTTTCATGTGCTGCGGATTGGCCGTCTTTGGTAATGGTAATAAATCAAGTTGAAGGCAGTAACGAATTGCTAATTGAGAAACAGAAGCCTTGTATTTATCTGCTATCCTTTTTAGTTCCTGGTTCTTAAAAAGTTCGCCGTGTCCAAATGGTGAATACGCTTCTACGAGAACGTCATTCGCCTTACAGTATTTAATCAGTTCTTTCGGTGTGTTGCTGATATGTGCCAATATTTGGTTGACCATTGGTTTTACAGAACAGGAATTAAGAATGTTATCCAAGTCGGCTTTTTGAAAGTTTGAAACACCAATTGACCGAAGTTTGCCGGCTTTATAGGCTTCTTCAAGTGCTTTCCATGCTT
>NZ_JAZQPU010000128.1:0-14376 GCF_045628745.1 Pedobacter sp. | reverse complement strand
ATGTTTAACTTTCAGTAAATGATAAATCACATAAAGAGATGGCAACAAGCGACGAAGAAGGAAATTTTAGAGGTAGTGTAGGTAAATTAATTTATCGGAACATTAAAGGAAAAACAATAATACAGTCTAAACCTGCACCAGGAATAACTAAACAAACGGCGGCTACCAATGCCAGCAAGATTGATTTCTCGCTGGGCAGCAACAGGGCAAAAATTATGAGGTACGTTTTGTTTCCCATGTTAAATGGAAAACATGATGCCAAAATGATCAATAGGTTCAATACGGCTGTGGGAGATGTGGTGCGGTCGAATACGGCTTTGCAGCCCGGTTTCCGCGACCTGGAGGATGGCGACATGGCCCTGCTCAATGGCTTTGAGTTCAATATGAATTCGCCATTTGCCTCCATGCTGGGGGTGAAATTAACGATGACACAAAGTTTCCATAAAGGGGTGACCATTTCCCTGCCTACTTTTGAGGTAAAGGAAGACCTGGTCTTTCCGGACATGGCTGCCGGGGTGGTGCTGCGGGTGTTGATCTCTGCCTTGAACCTGCAGCGAAATGAATACCAGTATTGTGGTTATGCGGAATTAAATATTCCCCTGGGATCGGTGGTGGTGCCGAAAACAGAATGGAGCTTTCTGGAGATGATGCCTGATCAGTGTCTGTTTCTGGCCAGCTGCTCCCTGGATTATTATGGCAGTGGCCTATATACTGCCTATGGGCTGAACAGTGTGAAATTACATCCGGTAACAATCATCGGACTGCAGTCAAGCCAGGAATTTGAATTTCAACTGCCTGGTCCCCAGGATGAGACTGACCTTTGGCATAAGTGGATGCCGATTCCGGGTGCTGATGGTAATAAATATTTAAATGATGACTACAGTCCATGGTAAATAGGGAGGCGGGGACCTCCCTATAGTGACCGCTACAGGGAGTTACCTTTGCCTTACTTCTTCATACATGTTAATTAAGCGCTTCTGGAGCGCATTCAACTCCTCATCCCGCTGCTGCAGCTTCTGTCGCAGTACGTTCACCTCGCTTACCTTAGTATGGTCTGTGCTGCCCTCCTCCTGTAACAGGATCCCAGCAGCAGAAACATTAAACAAGGTTGCAATTTGCATTAACCGCGAAATGTTGATATCGGTAATGCCGGTTTCGATCTTCGAAAATGCCGGCACAGAAATTTTCAGCTCTGCTGCAACCTGACTTTGGCTCCAGCCTTTCTTTTGACGTAATCGCCTGATGTTTTTCCCTATGTAATTCATATTTTAAAAATAAGTAATTAATTAACGTTAAAACTTAAAATTATTAAGAATCTGTAAGTTGTACCCAAAGTGTGAACCGGGTGAGTAATGTAAGAAAGCTGCGTTTCTCACCTCTTAAGAAAGGAAAATGCTGGAATTGTTGAATTTTATGAACTTAATTCAAAAGAAATATTAAAATGCTTTGTTTATGCCTTTATTAGCCCGGGGAAAGCACTATGGCAACAAAAAAAATCCTGTTGAACGATTCTGAATTCCTCAGGGAGGGCTTAATTTGTTCAACAGGAATAGAGGTAATTTGTTTTACTGAGCTGCAGATTTTTTGCTCACTTCTTCGTACAGGTCAATGAGCTTCTTCTGAAGCATATTTACTGTTGCATCCTTCTCTAAAATCTGTTTTTTTAATTCATTGGTCTCCTGAATCAGTCCCTCTTGTGGGTTTTCGCCTACATCATATAATATATCCATAATGGATACCTCAAAAATCTCTGCCAATTGTTTCAATCTCGACATGTTAATGTCCGTTGGTCCTGTTTCAATTTTAGAGAACGCCGGTACAGATACTTGTACTTTGTTTGCAATTTGTACCAGGGTCCAACCTTTTTTTTGGCGTAACCTCCTGATGTTTTTACCTACATTTTTCATATTCATCGTGTGTTTTTAAGCGCTGATGAAGCTATACTGCTTCACATGGTTTCATTGTTGTTGTTTGTTTCTTTTAAGTTTATCTGCTTATAAGGCCAAAGGGAAAGCTTATTTAGGGGCATTTTCATCACGCTGCTTAAGTTTTTTACCTCTGGTAATTCCATTCGTTCTTATTAGCTAATAATAATGTTGTATGAGCGTCAAATTGTTGTTTGCTTACTTTTATTGTTTTCTGACGAGAAAACCTGGCTAAATATAAGCGAAATAAACTACGCCTCAAAGAAAAATGTAGCGAAATACGCAGATAACGATAAATACGGGACAACATTCTGAAATAGAAAGTATATTAGCTATGCTGAAAACCATTATGGTATGGCTTTTAAGTAATTAACCATTAACTAATAATAAAAATGAAAATGACGTTAAATGTAGGTTTCTTTGAAAAGAACTTTCCCCGGGAAGGTTATTTTGTCTTCGCTGTATTTTTGTTCCTGTGGCTTTTGCTGCCCGACTGGATTCACCGCTATGACCGCACATCGGCCAGTATTGATCCGGCTATCTGGCTGCTGATTCTTTTGGCTTTGCTGGTCTTTTTGATGGCAGTTGCCTTAAACTGGTGGCTCTTGCAGCGCTTTTGGTTTTTCCTGGGCTTGCCTGCTCTTGGTTTGATGGTTTCACAATTTAAATCTTTAGAATTATGGCAGCAGCTAGGATTTTACTGGGCTTCATTTGCTTTACTGCTTTTAGTAAGTACAATGTGCCTGATGGCTATTTGTTAAAACAGCAAACACCACAGCTGATCAGCATTGCGGCGGCAGAACTGGGCGTGCGCGAGGCGACGGGTCATAATGATGGGGAGCGGATAAAGGCTTACCTCGCTGCCGTAGGTTTAAAAGTTGGACAGCCCTGGTGTGCGGCCTTTGTGTCCTGGGTGTGTAAGCAGGCTGGCTATGCACAACCCCGAACGGGCTGGTCGCCGGCTTTGTTTCCAGCTTCAAGGTTAAGGAAAATTCCTGAAGCAGGACAAGTATTTGGTGTTTATTTTACCGAACTCAAACGCATTGGACATTGTGGTTTTGTGGAAGAGCTGCGTGGCGACTGGGTGCAGACCCTGGAGGGGAATACCAATGTGGCGGGAAGCAGGGAGGGTGATGGGGTGTATCGCAAATGGCGGCCCCTGAAATCGCTCTCTCGTTTTGCAGAATGGAGGCCTCAACATGACTAAGGCTCCTGCACTCTGGCTCGTGCCTTTGTTTTTTCAAAGCTGTGGCCTTTTTAAAAAAGTAAACTTAGTGACCCAAAAAAATCAACTCCTGACAGAAAATTATACACATGCGGCAGATACGGAACAGCTGGTGCTGGAAAGCCAGGTAGAACAGCACCTGCACCAGTCGGATATGGAAGCGGAAGAAGTGTTGCTGGAAATTAGGCCAGGGGTAATTTTGCTGCGTACCACGGCTTCCAGGGCTTCTTTAATGGAGCAGCAAAATCTTGCCGCACAAAAAGAGGTAGGGGTAGGGACTACGGAGCTGGAGCAGCACAACAGTCAGCAGCTGAACAGCACAGAGAAAACAAAAACAAGTAGCCCTGCGGTAGCCTGGTTGTGGTTAGTGGGGGTATTGGTGTTGATTGCTGTTGCTGCATGGTATTATAAAGCGCTGTGATCTAAAGCTGTTTTTTAGGCAAAAGAAAAACCCGGGTTAAAGGAAATAAATTCCTGCCTGGGTTTTTTTTATGGCTAACTGGAGCAAAAAGAAAAACCCAGGTGATGGACAACCAATAAGAACCAACACCCGGGCTTTTTCTCCCTAACAAAAGAACCAAACCTAAAGAAAATACCTTTTTATATGAACCAACATATAAAAACGGAAACTCTTTTAAGTAATGATGAGTTCATCCTCATCGATGCACATGTAAAGGGCAAACTCGCGTTTGGTGATCCTTTGGTGCTTTTCTTTTTTTAAAGCGGCTTTTGTCTGACTGTAAAAGTACTGAGCCATTCTGATTGTTAAACCCATCCATTCGCTGATGTCCTTTGGGTAAATGAAAATTCTAGTCATGTTTTTTTAAGTTAATATGAAATAATCTGTTTTTATTTTGGTTAATTAAAATTCGTTTTCCTTAACTACCGTAATTCTAACTTAAACGAATGTAGACTCTTTATTTGATATAAAAAATTTATTTGCAACTTTTTTTAAATAAATATTTTTCGTCTGACGTTAAATAAATTTGTTTTTATCATTTTAAAAATTAACCTATTTCGTTTTTATGTTATTCAATTGCTTCTATATATATTCTAAATAGGTGCAAAAACCGAAATTATCGGAAAAGTGTGTAAAAATATTACATATCATTCAACTAACGCAATTGCCACAAGAAGTTTAAAATAGCCATTGTACATTTGAATTATAAGTTTTGAACTACCGGTGGGGAAAAGCTTATTAAATAATTAACAAAATAAATTAACAATTTAAATTTTAAACAAAATGGGAATTCAAGACAAAGGAGCCTTCGGTGGCTTTAGAAACAAAACAGGACCTCTGGTTGGCCACATTGTAAACGGGCAAAATGTGATTACTTCTATCCCCGCCAGGTCGAACAAACCGGCAACGGTTAAACAGCTGGATCAGCGGAAGAAGTTTGGGATGGTGACTAAGTATTTAAGCTGGATCTCGGCTTTGGTGCAGCAGGGTTTTAGCGAGCATGAGCCTAAGCAAAGTGCAATGAACATGGCGGTGCGGTATAACCTTAAAAATGCCATTACAGGGGTGTCTCCAGACTTTACCATCGACCCCGCTAAGGTGATGTTTAGCCAGGGAAAATCGCCCCTGCCTTTTAACATCAGCGTGGGAAGCCTGGTAGGTGGCAAGCTGGAATATGCATGGGGCGTTTCGCCGGTAAATAATTACAGCAAAGCCACAGATGTGGTGAACCTGGTGGTGTATAATGCCTCGAAAAATCAGTTTGTGGTATTGGAAGCTGCGGCCACCAGGGCCGAAATGTCCTTTACGCTGCAATTGCCGGCAGCTTATGTAGGCGACACCGTGAATTGTTACTTCAATGTGTATACAGCGGATAAAAAAGCGGCCAGTAACAGCTTTTACGCAGGCCAGGTAGTGGTACTGTAAGCATTTACCTGCTGTTCTGGTTTGAGCCCCGGAACAGCAGGTTTTTTTAATTTAAACGCTGTTTCTTTTGTTCTAATACATATACTTTTGCACTGCAGTTACCACAGCGGTATCTTTTATAAGGTTTCCAGAATAGAAAAGTTTTTACGAACAAACCTCGGGGGATCCTGGTGTCGAGGTCATATCGCTGACACTTAGGACATTGTTTGTAAGTTTTAGGCGTGAGCAGCCATTCATTTGGAGCGTTGGTCATATAGCAAACGTATCTAAAATTTTACTAAATAAAAAATAATAGTTAAAACAATTTCTGTAAATGACTGTTTCTGCATCCTAAGGCAATCCTGCTCTTTAAATTCCCCCTGCTAAACCATCTTTTCTTCTTGTTGCGGCTTCTATTTCTGCTCTTTACAGCAAATATTTTTTACGCTGCTCCATTTCCTTTTTCAAGAATATATAATAGCTTTACACATGATATTTCTTTTGAATTCTTCATGTGTCAATCTTGCTCAATCAGGCATGTTTATTGCTCATGATGGCAACAATCACCCTTAATAAGATCCTTATCAATCAAAATATATGTGTGGAATAGTAGGTTACATCGGTCACCGTCAGGCTTGGCCATTGGTTTTAAAAGGTTTAAAAAGATTAGAGTACCGCGGCTATGACAGTGCGGGCATTGCTTTGATTCAGGATGGCCACCTGAATATTTTAAAAAAGGCGGGAAAAGTTATTGAGCTGGAGAATTTTGCTGCTGGAAAAAATATTTCTGGTACAATTGGCATGGGTCATACCCGCTGGGCTACCCATGGTGCTCCCTCTGACCGCAATTCTCATCCTCATACTTCTGATAACGGCAAGCTGAGCATCATCCATAATGGCATCATTGAAAATTATGCGGTGTTAAAAGAGGAATTGCTGAACCGTGGTCATGAGTTTAACAGTGACACGGATACCGAAGTGCTGATTCACCTGATTGAAGAGGTCTATAAGGCAGAAAATGTGGATTTGCTGGAGGCTGTGCGTTTGGCTTTAAATGAAGTAAACGGTGCTTATGCCATTGTGGTGATGGATGAAGAGCAACCCGACCAGTTAATTGCTGCCCGTAAAGGAAGCCCTATGGTGATTGGTGTTGGCGATGGTGAGTATTTTATTGCTTCTGATGCCACGCCTATTGTAGAGTACACCAAAAATGTGATCTACATGAACGATAATGAGATTGCTTTTCTTAAACGTGATGAGCTGATGATTAAACGCCTGGATAATGTGGTACAAACGCCTTATGTGCAGGAGCTGGAACTGAAACTGGAGCTGCTGGAAAAAGGTGGTTATGACCATTTTATGCTGAAGGAGATTTATGAACAACCGCGTTCAATTCGTGACTGCATGCGTGGAAGGATTCATCCCAAAGAAGGAAAAGTGCAATTGGGTGGAATTAAAGAATATGCGGAGAAGCTTAAAAATATTGACCGCATCATTATTGTGGCCTGTGGTACTTCATGGCATGCCGGTTTAGTAGGGGAGTATTTGATTGAGGAGTATGCCAGGATACCGGTGGAGGTGGAATATGCTTCTGAATTCAGGTATCGCAACCCGATTATTACGGAAAAAGATGTGGTGATTGCTATTTCTCAATCTGGGGAAACAGCTGATACGATGGCGGCAATAGAAATGGCCAAAGAAAAAGGGGCTACCATTTTTGGGATATGTAATGTGGTGGGTTCTTCTATTCCAAGAATTACCCATGCTGGTGTGTATACGCATGCCGGTCCGGAGATTGGTGTGGCTTCTACCAAAGCTTTTACAGCACAGGTAACCGTATTGACACAGATGGCCTTTTACATGGCGCAGCAGCGAGGCACGATGACCAAAAGCCAGCTGGTGGAACTGTTGACGGAAATGGATTGTATTCCTGAAAAGATTGAAGCGGCCCTGAAATCGGATACGCTGATCAGGGAAATTGCAGCCAAATTTAAAGATTCAAGGAATTGCTTGTTCTTAGGTCGTGGCAGTGGTTTTCCGGTAGCTTTGGAGGGTGCTTTGAAGTTAAAAGAGATCTCTTATATCCATGCCGAAGGTTACCCTGCGGCAGAGATGAAACATGGCCCGATTGCCTTAATTGATGAAGAAATGCCGGTAGTGGTCATTGCCACCCGCAATTCTTCTTACGAGAAAGTGATCAGCAACATCCAGGAGGTGAAAGCCAGAAAAGGTGTTGTCATTGCCATTGTGACCGAAGGTGATGTGGAGGTGAAGAAAATGGCCGATTACTGTATCGAGATTCCTGATGCCAGTGAAGCCTTTTTGCCGCTTTTAGCTACAATTCCCCTGCAATTATTGTCCTACCATATTGCCGTTTTGCGTGGTTGTAATGTTGACCAGCCCCGTAATTTAGCGAAATCGGTAACCGTAGAATAAAATTTTTTTTCACGTTTGTGTACGCAAACATATAGTATTTTAGCTTTTGGGAGATTTTTTTGCAGCAGAATTTCCCAATCGCTTAATTAAATTTCGTAACTTTACATTAATCAACGCAACCTCTAGACCTATGATTGAATTTCCTTTAACAGATTGGGCAACCAGGCGCATTGCAGCGCTTCATCACCTGGAAATTCTTTATACAGCGCCTGAGAAAGAGTTCGATAATATCGTTGCCCTCGCGGCACAAATTTGTGAACGTCCTATTGCCACCATTGGTTTCATGGATATCGACGCTACCTGGTTTAAGGCGGTAAAGGGCATGGTAATTGCCGACAATATGGACCGGAATTACCAGTTTAACAATTGGGAGGACAACAGACCGATACAAATTGCGGATACTTTACTGGATCCATTGAGTAAAACGGTTCATTTTAGCCGCACTTACCCTAATGTGCGTTCGCTAACGATAGCGCCTTTGATTAACGAGGAGGGGATAGTTTTGGGTACCCTTGCTGTGGCAGCTTATCAACCTGGTCTTTTAACGGCGGCACAACTGTCGGCATTAGAAATGCTGGCCATGCAAACGGTGAGTTTACTGAAGCTGCGCCTGCAGGTGATTAAAATGAGGGATGTGGCCATCCATACCAAAAGGACCATGGACCAGATTTCGCAGGTTTTTAAAAGTGCCATTGATGCGGTGATCATTACAGACCAAAATGGCGTGGTTTCGCAGTGGAACCCTAAAGCGGAACTGATGTTTGGTTATAGTGCTGCTGAGGCTTGTGGTAAACGCATCCATAACCTGGTAGTGCCCTCGCGTTTTCATGCTGAATTTTTTGAAAAACGCCGTGAGCTGTTCGCCCAAACCCGCGTGATGGAAAGAAATACGAGTTATGAACTCTTAGGTAAAAGAAAGGACCATACTGAATTCGTGATCAGCCTGGGGGTGTCTTCTGTGGTGATAGGTGGTGAATGTTTATACATCTGCTTTGCTGCCGACATTACGGAAAGCAAGGAGGTGGCTAAAAAACTGGCTGTGCAGAAACGCTTCTACGAAAATATTTTAAATAAAATCCCGATGGATATTGCGGTATTTGATGCCAACCATCGCTATTTATACCTGAATCCTTATGCCATTGCTGACCCTGAAATGAGGGAATACATTATTGGCAAGGATGATTTTGAGTATGCTGCCTACCGTAAACGTAACCATACCATTCCACTGCTGCGCCGTGAACAGTTTTTGAAAGCTAAGGTAACGCATAGGGCCACGGTTTGGGAAGACCAGGCAGTGGATCCTACGGGGAAGGTTTTTACTTATATCAGGCAGTTTTTTCCGGTATATACCGAAAATAACCAGTTAGACTTTGTGATTGGTTATGGCGTGGATATTACCGAGCGCAAACGACTGGAAATGGAACAGGATGTTTTGGTGGAACGGCTGTCTTTCCAGAATACCCAGCTTTTTGATTTCTGTAACATCGTGACACATAATTTACGTGGTCCGCTGAATAATATTTCTATGTTGGTGGAACTGATTGAGGACGCGGATGACATCAACGAGCAAAATGAAATGGTTGCCAAGTTAAAGCCTGTAATTGAGGGCCTGAAGTTTACCTTTAATGAACTGGTGGAAACCATACAGATTAAACAGGACCTGGAAATTAAAAGTGAATTAGTGAACCTTGCGCAATGCCTGACGACGACCCTGCAAGGGATGGAAATGGAGATCATGAAGGCTAATGCGGAATTTATTGTGGACTTCTCTGCTGCCCCTGAGGTTTGCTTTCCTCCTAAATATATTGCCAGTATTTTTCATAACCTCTTGAGTAATGCCCTGAAATACCGCTCGCAGAAAAGACAGCTGCTGGTACAGGTGAAAACCTGGAGAAAAGGTGACAGTACTTTCTTGACTTTTAGTGATAATGGTTTGGGGATTGACCTGGATAAACACCAGGATAATGTGTTTAAAATCGGTAAGGTTTTTCATAACCATGCCAATGCCAAGGGTTTAGGTTTATACATGACCAAATGCCAGGTGGAAGTGATGGGTGGCAACATTGAGCTGGAAAGTGAAGTTGACCAGGGGTCTACGTTTAAACTGGAGTTCAAAAACCAGCTGAAAGAGTGTTTGCAGGAAAATTAAATTTTTGTTCCTTGCTGGTTTATGATCCTGGCGTTCTCTGTTAGTATTGTAGTAGGTGCTTCATTCTAAAGCACCTGGGTATTGTTTATTTAAAAATTTCTGAGCAAAATAAATGTAGAAATACTATATAAAACCTGTGTAGAAAATTGCTTATTTATTGTGTAGTAAAGCAACTTATTTTATCTCTAATTTCATCGGCATAAGTTTAACGCGCGCAACTGCCTATGCTGTTTAATTCTTTTGAATTCCTGCTCTTTTTTCCTGTGGTTACGTTAATTTATTTTTTGTTGCCACATCGGTATCGCTGGATGCACTTGCTGCTGGCGAGTTGTGTATTTTATTGCTTTTTTATTCCCGTGTACCTTCTGATTTTATTGGCCACCATTGTGGTAGATTATGGAGCTGCGCTCTACATGGAACGCCACCCCGGGAAGGCGAAAAAACGGGCGTTGATTTTGAGCATCGTCGTCACCTGTCTAATCCTCGCCGTCTTTAAATACTTTAACTTTTTTAACGATAGTTTTGCGGCCATTGCAGCTTTCTTCCACCTCAACTATCCCGTAAAGGCTTTAGCCATTCTTTTGCCCATAGGTTTATCTTTCCATACTTTTCAGAGCTTGAGTTATGTGATTGAAGTTTATCGGGGTCAGCAAAAGGCGGAAAGGCATTTCGGCATTTATGCGCTGTACGTGATGTTTTATCCACAGCTGGTGGCCGGACCTATTGAGCGCCCCCAGAACATCCTCCACCAGTTTCGTGAGAAACACAGGTTCAATTTTGATGACGCCGCCATTGGCCTGAAGATGATTGCCTGGGGTTTGTTTAAAAAAGTAGTGATTGCCGACCGACTGGCGATTTACGTGAATTCGGTTTACCCGAATGCGGGAAGTCACAATGGCAATACGCTGCTGATTGCTACTTTATTTTTTGCTTTCCAGATCTATTGCGACTTTTCGGGCTATTCGAATATCGCCATTGGCACAGCCCGCGTGATGGGTTTTAAGCTGATGACCAATTTTAACAGACCTTATTTTTCTAAATCCATTGCTGAATTCTGGAAGCGGTGGCATATCTCGCTGTCTACCTGGTTCAGGGATTACCTGTATATCCCGCTGGGGGGAAACAGGATGGGTAAAAGCCTCCATTACCGGAATTTGATGCTCACCTTCACCATCAGTGGTTTATGGCATGGCGCCAACTGGACTTATGTCTGCTGGGGTGCCCTGAATGGCTTTTACCTTGTTTTTGCCCAAATGTTTAACCCTTACACGGCTTCCTGGAAAGCTTATTTCAGGGCAGGTAAAAAAACACATGCCCTGTTCTCTCTTTATGAGCTGCTCGCTACTTTTTTGCTGATTCTGGTGGCCTGGGTTTTCTTCAGGGCAGAAAGTCTATCCATGGCACTGGAGATTATAAATAAAATTGTCTTTGCCCGCGGTCCGGTTTTTATTGGCGAGATCCATACTTTCTTTTACGGTTGCTTCTTTATTGGCCTTCTGCTGCTGATAGAGATCTTTGAAGAGTATAAATTGATGAATTCTTTTAGTCTTTTCTATAATGAAAATATAATCATAAGGCGCTTATCGTACATAGGCGTGGTCTTTTTTATCCTGCTGTTCGGGGTATTTGGTGAAAGCCAATTTATCTATTTTCAATTTTAAAAGCCATGAAAACTAAATTTTCTAAAGACTTCCTTTATTTTGCCTGGTTTTCTTTAATTTTTTGCTTGAGCCTGGTTGTGCTGGATCAGCTGCTGGGTGCCGGATTTAATTATTATTACCATCAGCAATATGCGGGAACTTTATACCGCACTAATATGTCTATTGACAGCACCCGCGCACAGGTGGTGATTGTGGGTTCTTCGAGAGCAAATTATCATTATGATGCACCGCTGATGTCCAGAAAATTGGGTAAAACCGTTTACAATTGCGGTCGCGAAGGGCAGGGCCTGCTTTATAGCTGCGCTGTGGTTTCTGCTATTGTTGCCCGCCATAGGCCGGAGCTGGTGATTATGGATATTTTACCCAAGGAGTTGAGCTTCCATGAGGAGGAACGCCTGGCTTCTTTGCTGCCCTATTACCAGAATAAAGAGATCAGGCCCTACCTTGATTTTGCCGACAAGTACCAGGAGGTAAAGCTGCTCTCTAAAACTTATCCTTTTAACTCGCTGTTAACTTCGATCATCGTCGGTCGTTTGTCTTATAGTGGTCGGGAAAAGGAGGAGGCAGGTTTCATTTCCCTGGAAGGCAGGATTCCCAGAAACGAGGTTATTCACACCGAGAGGGATGATCAAAATTTAGTATTAAGGGATAAGCTGCTGCTGTTTGAAATATTTTTGGGTAAAATGGAACGTCAAAAGATCCATTGTTTGCTGGTGATGTCGCCCATGTATAACCATTATATTCCCGGGGCAACAAGGAAATTCTGCAAACTAATTAACTCAAAATATAAATTTATCAGATTTCTAGATTTCACCAATAAAACGGAGTATTTTGACCCCAGTTTATACAATGATTCTTTTCACCTGAATGATACCGGTGCAGCGCGTTTTTCTGCCGAGGTGGTGAAGAGGATTCATTAGCCATTTATCTATTATATGTTTGACCCGACTAACATTAACCTCGATATTTTAAAGAAAAGAGCCTTCAACTTGCGTTGGGCAACGGTGCCTGAAGGGGTGATTCCCTTAACGGCTGCTGATCCTGATTTCCCTTCAGCACCTGAAATTGCGGAAGCCATCATCCGCTTTACCAAAGACCGCTATTTATCTTATGGTCCGCCGGCAGGTTTACCTGAATTTAAAGAGAGTGTGGCCCGCTTTTTCCAGGAGAAAAGACAGGTGCCTGCAAATCCGGCATGGCTTTTTCCGGTCGACAGTGCTGCCTTTGGGATTTACCTCATTTGTAAGACTTTCTTAAAACCCGGTGATGAAGCCATCATCTTCGATCCGGTAGATTTTCTGTTCCGCTATTCTACGGAAACGGTGGGTGCCAGGGCTGTCACTTTTCCGATTCCTGCAGGACCTATGCCAGTAGATTTCGACCGACTGGAATCTCTGGTGACCACCAACACCAAAATGATCTGTTTGTGTAACCCACTGAACCCAACAGGAAAAGTGTTTACACGCGAAGAACTTTTAAAGTTTGGTGAAATTGCCGTCAAAAACAATTTAATTATTTTGTCTGATGAGATCTGGAGCGACATCATTTATACGCCGAATGTATTTACCAGCATTGCTTCCCTCAACGAGGAAATCAGGAACCAAACAATTACAGTAACCGGCTATAGCAAATCTTATGGCCTGGCAGGTTTGCGCATTGGTGCCGTGATGGCCAGTAACGCTGCTCATTACGACCTTCTTTTTCAGGCTTCTTTGCACCAGTCGACCATTCATGGGGCCAATGTTTTATCGCAGGTAGCTGCATTAACGGCATTGAATGAGTGTGATGATTACCTAAAAGGCTTTGTGAGCCATTTGCAGCAGATGAGAGATTTAACGGTTGCTGCTTTTAATGACACTCCCGGCTTTCAATGTTACCTGCCTGAGGGCTGTTATGTAGCTTTTGCCAACATAACCGGCACGGGGAAAAGCAGTGCTGAAATTAGGGACATCCTTTTTAATGAGGGTAAAGTGGCTATTGTTCCGGGACTGAAAGAATGGTTTGGCGATGGTGCGGAAGGGCACATTAGACTGAGTTTTGCTACTTCGCGTGAGATTCTCGAAGAGGGCTTGTACAGGATTAAAAATACTATGGGTTTAATATAAACTGATGATACCATCAAAGCAAGTATTTATAAAGACAATAAACATTGCTGATAGCTTCATCAATTTAAAAAACAATCAATAAATATATGAAAATAGTCATCATTGGTGCGGGAATCGCAGGTTTATCCCTTGGTATTTTCCTCCAAAAATATAATATAGCCGTATCTATCAATGAGCGGGCTTCGGGTACTTTAGGCGGTGGTCATGCTTTTCTAATGCATACTCATGGCTTATCGATTTTGCAGGAACTGGGAGAGGGCAGTGGAATGCCTTTGCCGGGGAAAAGTGTAGAGCGCTTTATCTTAAGAAATGCTGATGGCACGGAGGTTCATGACCTGGAGCTGGGTGCCTGGCAATGTATAAAACGAGCGGACCTGACTTTATATTTAAATAGCCTGCTGCGGGAACCGATTAAAGACGGACGTGAATTTTCGCACTTCCTTTATGAGGATAAAAAGGTACAAGCTGCGGTGTTTACCAACGGGGAGGTGGAATATGGTGATGTTTTTATTGGTGCTGACGGTGGTTTTTCTAAAGTGCGCAGCCAAAGCTTAGGGGAGGTGGAATTTATACCGGGCAGGGTGAAAGAGGTGGTCGGCATTGCAGAACAAGCAGCTGTGGCTCATGAATTTGCAGGCATCTTCAGTAAATTTCAGAAACGCGAGAAGGGTTTGGCCTTTGGCATGATCCCGACTTCGGCAAAGGAACTGGTGTGGTTTATGCAATTTGATCCTTCTTTAGCAGTGCCTGAAGACGTTACACCGGAAGCATTAAGTGCTTTCTGTCAGCAGCAGTTGCATGATTTTCCAGAAGTGGTGCAAAAGGTGTTGCAGGGCAATAATTTTGAACGTACCTATGTGTGGAATACGCGTGATTTTGACCTGCTGCCGCGATTTCATCACCAGAATGTGGCGGTAATAGGGGATGCTGCTCACCTGGCCCTTCCTTTTACCAGTGCGGGAACAACTAATGCCATGGTGGATGCAAAAACTTTGGCCGATATGCTGTTAA
>NZ_JAZQPU010000127.1:0-4646 GCF_045628745.1 Pedobacter sp. | reverse complement strand
TTATGTTGCTTTTGTACTTAACAGTTTTAGAGGTCATGATTTTGGTACTATACCATTTGCCTCTATTAGAATATATGAAGGATCTCCTAAGCAGGTAAGAGAAGTGTTTGCTACTTACGACATTGCAAACGGATCAAATTTTGCAGGATCTGTATCTATGGTTATGGGAGTGTTTTATAAAAGAAATGGGGAATGGAAATTCAATGCTATTGGAGAGCCTACGCCAGATAGAAAATTAGAAGAAACCGTTAAAACTGTAACACAGAAATACCTTTAATGTCTAAGGTATCGAAGTTAAGCTAAAATTATGCAACAGAACCCACATGAAATCCCAACCCTTAATCTGGCAAAGCTGGATAAAGAAGGAAATGTCAACTTAAATGCGGTTAGTCAGGAGGACGAAAAGAAATATAAAGAAATCGGAAAATCCCTTGAACCATCAGATGTTAATTCTATCCTTAATTATGGCGTAGATGCTCAAAACTCGATGGAGAAGTACAGTAACGATTTTCTATCATCTGTGCGAACCTATAACAGTGGTGAAGTTGGAACGCTGATTAATGAGCTGCTCACGGAATTGAATTATATCGATGTGAGTGAGCTTGAGCAAGGTGGTTTCAAATCTTTTCTTTCAAAAATTCCTTTCCTGAAGAAACTGGTGGTTGATGTGAAGAAGATGTTTCAGAAATACGATGTGGTCGTCAACAACATTGACAAAATTACCAACAAGATTAAAGCAGGTCGTTTAAACTCCATTAAAGACAATAGTTCACTTCAAACTATGTTTGACAGCAACCTTGTTTATATTGGACAAATGGAAGAGCTAATCGTTGCCGGACAGCTGAAATATAATGAGTTAAGCGTAAAGTTAGCAGAGATGGAAGGTCGCCCTCCTGATTACCAGGACTATGAAATTGCTGATTTGAGAGATTTCATTAGTCGCCTGGATAAGAGGCTGGCCGACATGAAAATTGTGCGTTTCATTATGATACAATCTCTTGCACAAATTCGTGTGGTTCAAAACAACAATACTTCCATTGCAGAAAAGGCACAGTCAATAGTATCTACTACAATTCCAGTTTGGAAAAACCAGCTCACAATTGCTGTAGCGCTTCAAAGGCAAAAAGCCAATGTAGAAATGCAGAAGAAAATTTCTGATACCACCAATACCATTTTACAGAAAAATGCACAAATGCTGAAACAAAACAGCATAGACGTGGCTAAAGAAAACGAAAAAACCGTTGTTTCTTTAGATACCTTGAAAATAACTACGCAGTCATTGATCGAGACCTTGAATGAAGTGAAGAAAATTCATGAAGAGGGTGCGCAAAGCAGACGTGTGTTGGATGGTGAACTGAAAACGCTGGAGGAAGAGCTTAAAAAGAATGTCACAAGAATAAATTAAAATTCATAGATGGATGAGCACCATTTAAATATCTTACAATTATCAAATGCAGAGATCAACAGGTTACAGTTGCTCTCTGTGTTTTTTGAAGAGGAGGTGCTTTATAAGATCTATTTAAGAAGCAAGGTTATACACCAGCTTTTTGAAAATAACCCAGAGCTAGATATTGACAAACTTGAACTTTTTCATGTTCAATTCACATCAAGTTTAATTGCGCTTTTAAAGAAGATTAAAAAGAGCAATGAAAAGAACGTGAGCTTGATTGATGATGAGATCTACCTGAATAAGGAAATGATCAGGAAGATGAGCAGCCATGTTTATACAGAGAAGAACTTTAACCTGGATAAGCAAAAGCAATCATTGAAAATCAATTTGTCCTTACGTAAACTTTATCAGTTGCTATCTGATCATTCGGATGAATTCCCTTTTTCAAAGAACATCAATACTTTTAGTTCCAGGTATTCCAGGGAGTTTTATAAGGATATTACGACAGCACAATTGGAGGTTTTGCTTCAATATGAGCTTAAAGACCTTTATATTCATCAGCATGCCAGTATACAAAAAAAGCTGATGGGCTTGCTTTGTAAATATGATTTTAGAACAGCTTTTTTTTATGGGTTAAAAGCAGGCGATATAGTTATTGAAATTTATAAATTTTTAGATGTAGAAACGTATTTTCTTTTTTACCCTGGCAGAAACCTCTTTATACTCTTTGACATTAATAAATTGGAGGGGATGGACTGGTCAAATCCGATATCAGATAAAGGAAGAATAGTGCAGGAGCTGCTCTATAAAAATGATAAATTAACAAGTAAAATTGCTGCTATAAAGACCTATATACCAGAGGATATTCTTCTTTTATTAAAGGAAAACTATATGAAGATAGATGACATTAGCTTTTTAGACCACCTCAATAATTTTGATGTGCAAGCCAATATATTGAAAGCCATGTTGAAAACAGATCTTTTTTAATTATTACAAGTAGTACATAATAAATTATAAATAAAAATGGATAATATGATTAATCACCCGGGCATTATCCTTGGGTTTGTGGTAGTAGTTTTAGTGATGCTACTCCTGGATTTGGGAGTTTTTAATAAAAATGCACACGTGGTGAGCAGTAAAGAAGCTGCAATTTGGTCGGCTGTATGGATTACGCTATCTATGGGTTTTAGTGGGGTAATCTATTATTTTTCTGGCTTTGAGAAATTTACACAGTATCAATCTGCCTATTGGATTGAAAAGGCGCTGTCTGTAGATAACCTCTTCGTATTTATCCTGGTGTTCGGATTTTTTAAAGTTCCACGAGAGCTGCACCACAAAGTTCTTTTCTGGGGTATTATCGGTGCGCTTGTTTTCCGGGCCATCTTTATTTTTGCTGGGGTAGGCTTAATTAACATGACCTATTTGCCAGATATGAATATTTTTGGTCAGACTGTGCAATTGAACATAGTGATGTTGTTGTTTGGCTTGTTCTTAATTTATGCAGGAATAAAGTCATGGGCAGGAGATGACGATGGAGATGAAGAAAAAGACTTTACTAAAAGTGCAGGTGCTAAACTAGTTTACAGGTTCTTTAAAGTGAGCAGTAAATATGATGGTGGAAAGATCTTTACCATAGAAAACGGCGTTAAAGTAGCCACACCATTATTAGTGGTTATTTCTGTGATTGAATTTACAGATTTACTTTTTGCAGTAGATAGTATTCCCGCTATTTTCGCTATTGCACCTGATGATCCTTTAATTCTATATACTTCAAATATCTTTGCTATTTTGGGCTTAAGGGCGTTGTATTTCTTGTTGGCTAACTTTATTCATATGTTCACCTTACTGAAATATGGTTTAGCCATTATACTTGCCTTTATAGGTGTTAAAATGGTGATTGCACCGTTCTATCATATTTCATCACCTTTATCATTGTCGATTGTAGGTGGTATCTTAATTTTATCTGTTATTGCATCTTTAATTTTTGCTCCAAAAGAGGCTAAACCAGCAAATCCAGTAGATTAATGTTATTTAATAATATTTAAAGCGCCTGTTTCAGAAATAGTTTTTGGTATTAAGTTGCCAAATTAAATTTTAAAGCAGTCTTCACTTAATTAAAAAACGGCAGTTTTCAACTCGAAAATTGCCGTTTTCATTGCTTTTAATTCTCGAAAGAGAACGTTTGAAATTAATTCTATTTACGAATTGTGAGTTTGATTTATGATACAACCTCTTTTGTTTTTATTGATAATTTTAAAATTGAAGCAAATTATGCTGTATTTGTTATTTATACGAAATAAACATGGCTAATGCATCTCACGCTTAAAAATTTCAAAACTTTGCTTTCTGCTACACTTTTAAAAAAAGCAAAGTCTTTTGTGGTCAGAGAATGTGATGAAATAAAACCAGGTCATTTTCAGGCATACGTAGATGTAAAGGAAAATACATTTGACACTTCTCTACAACTCAAAGATCATCTGGAGGTGATTGCACATGGCTGTGATTGTGAAGATTCAACCATTTTTTGCCCCCACAAAGCAGCCTTACTACTTTTTCTAGTGGAGCAAAAAAAGCCTGCTTCACCATTGAAACTCATTAAAAAAGTCAATCAATTAGATACCCTGCTGAACAATGCTGAGGATCATCAATTAAGAGCCTGGGTATTTAATCTCTTAAGCAAAAACAAGGATTTAGAACTCCTCTTTATTAATGAATTTAATCCGGTAAAATTACCCAGTCCAGCTGAAATTAACGCTTCCACTAAAGATATTGTTAAAGCCGTGGTTAATAGAAGGCAAAAAGTTGAAATAGCTGAACTTAAAAGAATCATTCAGTTGTGGACAGAAATCCATCAAAACATTATAGATGATTATTGTGAACATTGCTATGATGAACCAGCTTTTTTACGGTTACACGCCATATTTCATGCTGTAGATGAAATTCAACGTAAACTCCGAACTTCAAGTATCAGGGTCAGTAGCTACCAAAATGATATTTTGGAAACTATTTTCCCTTTTGTAAGTCAAATTGAGGAGGAGCAGCACTGGGACCAAGTGGTGACCTTTTTTGCTGAGCGGATTAAAGGGGATGGTTATTATTTGCGAATGTATTATTTGAATTTTCTCGTAAAATTACATGGACTAAGCAGTGAGGAGAGGAGGAGAAAACTGACCATAACTGTGTTTAATCAATATCATCAGCTAAATCCAGACAGTATAAATTTAGGAGATCAATACACTGATCAAGTTCTTCAGTT
>NZ_JAZQPU010000126.1:0-7060 GCF_045628745.1 Pedobacter sp. | reverse complement strand
ATGGGGTGATGAGCATGGAATTGAAATTGACCCTTATGGAATTTCCAGGGTAGAGGTGGTGAAGGGGCCTGCAAGTTTAACGTATGGTTCTGATGCCGTGGCGGGTGTGATCAACTTGATTCCTGATCAGTCGGTTTTGCCGCAAGGTGTTTTGAAAGGCGATTTCACCACAGAATACCAGCATAACAACGGCCTGTTTGGCAATTCATTAGGTTTGGCACTTCATCAAAACGACTGGCGTTTTGCTGTGCGTGGAAGTGGCAAAATAGCCCACAATTACCGCAATAACGTTGATGGCTATGTGTATGGTACGGCTTTTCGCGAATACAATTTATCTGCCAGCGCAGGGGTGTATAAAAAATGGGGGCATGCAAAAATTGCGGCCAATTATTACAATAACCTGCAGGAGATTCCTGATGGTAGTCGCGATTCGCTGAGCAGAAAATTTACCTGGCAGGTTTTGGATGATGGTGATGACCTTAAAACCAGACCCATTGTTCCTCAAAATGCTTTAAAAAGTTACAGCATAGTGCCGCTGCACCAGCATATTCAACATTACAGGCTTTACCAATCGGGACAATATAAATTGGGCGATGCGCTGCTGGATGTTTTAATTGGCGCACAGCAGAGTGTACGCAGGGAATATATGCACCCCACCATGCCTGATCAGGCTGGTTTATACCTCGAACTGAACACCTTTAACTTCGATGTGAAATATAATTTCCCCCAAATTAAAGGACTTGAAACCACTGTTGGGTTGAGTGGAATGTTGCAAACCAACAGAAATAAAGAGGCCACAACTTATCCTATCCCTAATTATAACCTGTTTGATGTGGGTGGCTTTTTCTTTGCCAAAAAATCTTTCGGCAAGGTTGATCTTTCTGCAGGATTGCGCATGGACCAGCGAAAGGTAGACTGGAACGACTTTGAGCAGTTTACAGCCTTCGACAAAATTTACAGGGGTCTATCAGGCAGCGCCGGACTAACCTATAACCTCACTGACAGGATTTTATTCAAAGCCAATATTGCCCGGGGATACCGGGCGCCCAACATTACCGAAATTGGCTCCAATGGTTTAGATCCCGGTGCACACATTGTGTACCTTGGCAACAGAACTTTCGTGCCTGAGTTTAACCTTCAACAGGATGTGGGCTTTATGGCTTACCTCAAAAATATTGACTTCAGTGTGGAGCTTTTTAACAACAACATCCAGAATTATATCTACCAGGCAAGACTCACTGATGAAAATGGCGACCCGGTGGTGGTCGTTCCCGGCAACCTAACTTATCAGTATAAGCAAGCTTCAGCACGCTTATATGGGCTAGAAACCAGTGTGAATATCCACCCACAAGCGATGCCTTGGTTAAATTTCAATAATAGTTTGTCTTATGTGGTGGGCCGTACCGGGAGAGTACCACTTCCATTATTGCCCCCAATGCAATTACGGTCGGAGTTGAAACTTACGCTTGCCGCTACAAAACATCATTTTTTTGCTAAACCTTATATCAAAATGGAACTTAACCACTATGCCGATAAGGACAGGTTTTATGCCATCGACGATACGGAAACTTTCACCAAAGGCTATACGCTTTTTAGTGCCGGATTAGGTACAGGTATACGAAATAAAAAGAAACAAACAGTGATTGACATATTTCTACAGGCAGAAAATATTTTTGATACCAGCTACCAAAGTCATTTAAACCGCCTGAAGTATTTTGAATATTATCAATCTTCACCGAATGGTAAATCCGGCATTTATAATATGGGAAGAAATTTTAGCATTAAGTTAATCGTACCCATCGGTCACGTTACTGTTAACTAATAATTGAGCTATCCTTTAGAGGGCATTGCCAGGGGGTTCGTTTATCCAAGCGATATAGGAAGGCCCTATGAAGGCCCTACCAACGCCCTCTGAACGCTATGGTAACTATAAGTTTTCGATTTCCTGTAAGTCATGTGCACAAGCCTTTTTTACGCTATAGCAAATTTTACCTAACCGCATCTTTTCTGACACAAACAGTCAACACAATGTGACTAACAATAATAGAATGACCTTGTTAAAATTCTCAGTAAAAAAAAGAGGCTGCATCGAAAACGATACAGCCTCTTTTCTGTTTTGATACAGGCACTTGTCTGTTTTAACAACAGCATAACTAAATTTAAATGGTAACCCTTCCACCTGTTACAGGTAATGTAGCCCCAGATACGTAACTGGCTTCATCACTTGCTAAAAATACGAATGCTGGCGAGACTTCTACCGGCTGCCCTGGTCGGCCTATGGGGGTGTCCTTGCCAAAATTCTCAGGCTCAGGCATAGTGGATGGTATTAAAGGGGTCCAGATGGGTCCCGGTGCCACCGCATTTACCCTGATGCCTTTTCCGGCTTCCAGTAAAATCTGACTTAAATTAGAAGTAAAATTCTGAATAGCGCCTTTTGTTGCCGCATAGGCCAGCAATTTCGGCGTAGGAGAATAAGCGTTTACAGAAGTGGTGTTAATAATGCTGCTGCCGGGTTTTAAATAAGGCTCCGCAGCTTTACACAAGTAAAACATCGCGTGAATATTGGTATCAAATGTATATTTCCATTCTTCTGATGGAATCGACTGCAGATCTTCTCTGGCCATCTGAAAGGCAGCATTGTTAACCACAATATCCAGCTGCCCAAATTCTTCTACGGCTTTTTTAACCAGGGCAATACAATGCTCCTCCTGACCCACATCCCCTTTCATTAAAACAGCTTTTCTTCCTGCATCTTCAATATAGCGGGCAGTATCCTGAGCATCTTTATCTTCGACATCGCCAAGGTAAGATAGCAATACATCAGCCCCCTCACGGGCAAAAGCAATGGCTACAGCCTTTCCAATGCCGGAATCACCGCCGGTAATAATTGCCTTTTTACCAGTCAGCTTACCACAACCTTTATAAGATTCTTCACCATGATCTGCCTTTGGCGATAATTGAGCTTCTATACCCGGTGTATCCTGTTCTTGTTTTGGGAATGGCGGAATAGGGTATTTGGTATGCGGGTTATTATCCATAATCAATGTTTTTACAGGTTTAAATTAATGCTTAAAATTACTTTAAATGGTTTTCGATAGTCTGAATCAATTTATTATAAGGATTGATAAATTTCTCAATGCCCTCTTCTTCCAGTTTTGCGGTGACCAAATCAAAGTCTATTCCCGCATCTTTAACTTTGGTTAAAATTGTTTGGGCTTTGTCCAAATCCTGCTCAAGACTTAAAGAAGGACTTCCTTCTTCCCTATAAGCTATAATCGTCTCCATAGGGACCGTATCTACGGTATCAGGACCAATGAGTGCATCTACATATTTCGTTGCTTTAAACGCAGGATTTTTACTACTGGTGCTAGCCCACAATAACCTTTGTGGTTTTGCTCCTGCAGCACGTAGTTTTTCCCAGCGCTCGCTGCTGAAAATTTCTTTATAAATTTGGTAGGCCATTTTTGCAGAAGCGATCGCTACTTCTCCCTGGTATTCTTTTAAGCCCTTTTCTTCTAACAGGGGATCAATCAAAACATCTATGCGACTTAAGAAAAAACTGGCTACAGAAGCAATATGCTCAAGTGGCTGCCCTTTTGCCAACCTGGCTTCCAATCCACTAATATAAGCTTCTGTTACAGCTCTATACCGGTCTAAGCCAAACAAAAGCGTTACATTGACATTGATACCCTCCTCAATAGAATGCCGGATGGCTTCCAGCCCTTCTGCCGTACCAGGAATTTTGATCATCACATTTTCCCGATCTACTTCTTTCCATAATTCAACGGCCTGAGCGATGGTACCATTTGTATCTCTGGCGAGCCGTGGAGATACTTCCAGGCTTACATAACCATCAGCCCCTTTAACTTCTTCGTTAAATACCTGCTGAAATAAGTCTGCCGCATTCCTGATGTCCAATATGGCCATCTGGTAAAACAAGACCTCCAGGTCAGAGGTTTCTTTTGCCAACCGGATCATGTCTTCCTGGTAATCATCGCTGCTGTTGATGGCCTTTTCAAATATAGCAGGGTTTGAAGTTACCCCTCTAACCCCATCTTCATCGATTAAACGTTGTAAATCTCCCGATTTAATAATCTGCCGATCAATAAAATCAAGCCAGATACTCTGGCCATAATCGTGTATTTGTTTTACTTTATTCTTTTCCATAAATATGAATTTTAAAAGCGAAACTCCTTGAATGCATCAAAAGCCTAAGCTTCATCGCCCGTTAAAAAGCAAATCACGCTTATGGAAAACAATATCGCTGCTAAACAGTTTTTCATAAAATCGATAACCTAAAATTACTTTGATGAGCACACCTATCCCAGAACAACATGAAGGCAGTAAAATGGATATTACAGCCAAAACAACTTTCGACAGCAAAGAGGAGGCAATGGCATTTTATGAAATTGCAAAGGCTAGACTTATGGCCGTATACGATTGGTATGATGTATGCCAGGTGCCGGTTTCCACTTTTATGCTGACAGATCAAAATGGCAATGAAGTAAAAAGACCTGTTCAAGAAGGAGATTACCTGAAAATTGACATCCCGGGTCCGGGCAGTTCTACAGGCGACGGATACGATTGGGTAAAGGTTGAGCAGGTTTTATCACAAAACGAAAACCAGGCTGATGTCACCAGCATTACGGTAAGGCCAGCTGCAAACCCTAACAATGAAAAAACGGATACAGCACACTTTTTCGAGGATACCGCAACCTCTACTTTCCAGGTCAAAAGAATAGGCAGCGAAGTATATGCCGAAGTCCATGGTCGCAATGAAAAAGCTAACACGGATACCGAGAAACTCACCGACAATATCAGGAATACCCTTGTAGGTTGGTCCGCTAAATTAGGCCTGTCTTATCCCCAATGGAAGAGCCTTGTCAATGGGCTTGTGCAAAGATAAACCCATCAAATAGACCATCAGTTTACCACGCTAAAGAGTCTTTTAATGTCGTTTTCTTTATAGTTAAATTAAAAATTATATGTTTTTAATTATCAATTAGTTACTCACATTAACCTTGACAATCAGTACATTACTAAATTTTTTATGGAACCTATTTGTATAATACAGTAAATCTGTCATTTAATAACAACACCTTCAGTTTTTATTGAACTGCTATTTTTGCAAATGCTGGTCTGTAAATTTGTGTTGCTGGAAATAAAAACGGGCAGGTGTAGTAGAAATTGTTTTTTGGATGACGGCTAGTAAATGTTTCATATCAAAAGGTTTTGACACGAAAGCATCACAGCCATAATTTCCTAACGACTGGATGATGCGCTCATAGGCAGAAACGATAATTACAGGGAGGTCTTTGGTGACTTCTGTGCGCTTAAGTTCGGCGCACATTTCGCCACCGTTGATGCCCGGCATCAGGTAATCTATGATGACCAAGTCGGGTTGATGTAAATGAACAAGTGCAACGATATTATCTGTGTAGCTGCTGGTTTGAACGTTATATCCGTAGAAGGTTAAAGTTGATTCCATCACTTCAAGCATGTCTACGTCATCATCAATTAATAATACTTTACTCATTATCTAGGAATTAGTAAAAATAAATGTCTGTATTAATAACTTTAATCTACCGAATAGAATTATTCTTTCAGACGATTAAATATAACAACAATTTAAAAGTAAAAATAGCGTAGATATACGTAAAAAAGATACATCAAACACCTGATTACCGGAAGGTATTATTTGAGAATTCCGTTTAATACAGCGTATTTTATTAGAGAGGCTGTATTTCTTGAGCCCGTTTTTTCGATCAGATTTTGCCGGTGCCCCTCAATTGTTCGTTTACTGATAAAAAGACGTTCAGACATTTCACTATTGGTGAGTCCTTCTGCAATTAGTTTAAGGACATCAATTTCTCTCATGGAGAAGTTTTTGCTAAGGTCTATACCACCGTCCTCTGCATAAGACCTTTGTATTAACCTATCTAACAACCTGTTACTGATTTCTGAACAAAGGTACTTCTCCCCTCTCCCTACATGTTTGACAGAAAATATCAATTCATCTGCAGAAATATTCTTCAGCAGGTAACACGAAGCTCCTGATGTAAAAGCCTGCATTACGTATTTTTCACTGTCATGCATAGAAAGGATGATTACTTTGATATCATCATTGATTTCTTTGATTTTACTGATCAGCGATAGCCCATCTATTTCAGGCATATTGATATCTGTTACAACCACATGAATGTTGTTTCCATTAGCAATAAGGCCAAGAGCTTCCCGGCCATTGGCTGCTTCTCCAACAACACTGATTTGCTCGTCGGTTTCTAACAGCATCTTAATGCCATTACGAACGATGTTATGATCTTCAGCTAGCAGTACATTCAACATGTGGGCAACGTTAATTTTTATGATATAAGTTAAGCTATTCTTATAATTATTAAAGCTGTTCAAGATAGGATTTTATTTATTTTAAATATCATCAAGTGGAGTTACATTTTTAAATTTGATGATAGTTGTGGTACCATGTGTGGTACTGTTAACCAACATTTCACCATCCAATAAAAATACCTTATTTTTAATTCCACTTAAACCAGCACCTTTTGGCTGTATAGCCATCGAATTCGGATCAAAGCCAGTTCCATTATCAGATACTGACATCATAATTTGTTGATCATTAAGCACAATTTTAATCTCCGCTACACTAGCTTTGGCATGTTTGATGGTATTATTAATTAATTCCTGTATAATACGGAATAAATAAAGCTGTACATCAGCAGGAAGCTGATTTACAGCTTTAGGGATGTTACATTTAATGTGGAAATTTGGCGTATTCAGGCGTTGAGCAATTTCATTGATGCCAGCCGTAAATCCAAAGTTTTTCAATACCGATGGGGTGAGCTCATAGGACATCTGCCGGGTGTCTTTGATGGCCTGTTCCAGGAGCTGGTTTACATTGCTCAGTTCATCTTTAAACTTGTGTTTGATTTGAAAACTCTGCAAATTTAACCTGATGCCATATAGAATCTGACAAATGCTGTCATGGAGGGTGCTGCTGATTTCTGCTCTTTCTTTCTCCTGAGCCATAATGGTGGCTTCAAGAATC
>NZ_JAZQPU010000125.1:0-2998 GCF_045628745.1 Pedobacter sp. | reverse complement strand
TAAACTTAGCTTTTACAAGATATCAATACCGGGGGGATACCAGAGTGGCCAAATGGGACAGACTGTAACTCTGTTGTCGCGAGACTTCGAAGGTTCGAATCCTTCTCCCCCCACCATTGACAATCTTATCCTGTAGCCATTAGGCCAACGTTGCCAAACCGCACTTTTTCTTTATTCGGTTGAAGTTTATTGTCTCCACAGGAGAGCCGAAAGGACTTAAGTTGATGGACAAAAAACACTTCACATTAATAAAATTTCTATAAAGTGCTTATCCTTTGTGTGTAATTTTAAATTAAATTGCTTAGCTATAGCGGCTATCCATATGTCATTTCCGGTATTGGCTTACCTTTTATGCAACAATGCTGTTTTAATTAGAGCATAATGATTTGCCGTCTCCTGATCAGCAATAAGAACATTACATCTTTCCAGAAAAGAGTTGATTTCTTATTGTGCTTTTTTGGATTGGCTGATCTGTAAGCACCCAAATAAAGTTATCCCCATACAGCAAAAGGGATATTTATTTCCTCTTTAAAAGTTTCAAGAAAAGCTGTAATAATGGGATTGCCTTTAAATAACTCAATAACAATATTGGTATCTAATAGATTATTTCCAGTCATCTGGATGAATTGTTTCACAAGACGCTGCAATAATATGTTCCATTTCTTCAGCCTCTTCCTTAGACCAGATTCCAGAAAAATCTTTTAAGCTCGGTGTTTTCTTAACCGTTTTATTATTTGTTCTCTTTAATAGGTTCTGCACAGCAGATAAAGTAGCTTCATTCTTTACTTTGAGCATTTCTTCTATCAAACGTAATTTACGTGTTTCTATATGCATGGATGGATATTAAGTGTTAATATAAAAATAAAGAATTTTTCCTACAATAACCATATCCCTCTATTTCAGTAGGTTATTGGTAGATAAATTACATCAATTAAAGCAGAATCTCAATCCTGATCATGTCAACCTCATTAAAGCTATCAAGGAAAATATCTCCTGCAGATTTCATCAAGTAGCGCAAGCTCAGGCCGGCTTAACTAGTGTAAGCTAACGACCCTGCTCATCTTCCAGTTTCCGTCCTTAAGTTTCCAGATCACAATAAATTTCGAAGGTTCGCTTTGGCCTTTCTCTACTAAATTTTTAAAACTATGATACCCAATCTCTACCGCACCATAACCTTGAATAGGGTAGACCTCAATACTGCCTTTAGTTAAGACTCTGTGGACCTTACCACAGATGTTTTGCTTAATAGAAGCGAGGTATTCTGCCTTGGACGTGGATAATCCACCGCGATCGTGATAGAACTCTAAATCTTCGTCGGTCATGGAAGCCATCTTCTCCAGATCGCAGGTATTATAGGTTTGGAAGTAAATACTGTCTAAGGCTACAATTGTCTGGTAGAGTTCAGGCGATTCAGGAACGTAGGGTTTTGGCTGATACCTTGGTTCAAGGTGCGCAACCTGGTTTTTATCCTGCGCTTGTGTGAAGCTCAGTAAGCCAAACACATAGCAGATCGTTAAGGTAAATCTTTTGATCATCATGCTGTTTAGACGATTTTTTAAAGCTATACGTTACGACATTTATAATATAAAAATTCAATAAGGGTATTTATTCAAAAGACCTAAACCATTGCTGGCCTTAGGGCCTACCGTTTAAATGTAGAACAACTTAATTGTTGAGTCTATAGCCGAAAAGGTTTTTTTTAAGTCAGTGATATTATAGACTTTTCTTCTTCCAGCATTTCCTCGAGACTCGATAAAAGTTCCTTTTCCAAGGGAATAAAACTTTTGACCAGGTAGATGTCTGCCACCTTTTTTGCCTTTTCTATAAATTGGACTGCTAAATCAGGCTTCTTTTGAATAAATAACGCATAAGCAGCCTGAATTCTATAATCGGCAACACTTCGTCCTTTTATTAGCCTGTCTTTTACTTCAGCATAGAGCGTTTGTGCCACTTCCGCGTCTGGTTGAAGATAGGAATAAGCAAATAAAATTGATGCCCTTTTTATTACAAAACCTCGTCTGATTTTATCTTTCAGAAATATGATTAACTAATAATAGTGATCAACATCATATTTTTTCATGTTTCGAAACATCCTTGACGAAGGCTATAAGCATAACTTTGTATAACAGAGGCTGAGGAATATCCTTCATCCCCAAACGTACTTTCTTTCATGTTTAAAATTTTAAGGCTCTTGCTCGTTTTGAACTGCTGCATTGCCACCGTATACAGCCAGGAACCAGTAAAAACTGATTCTACAAAGGCCAAAATAACAATGAAAGGCTTATTCCAGGCACGCTATTCCTTTAGCGGTAATAAATCTGTAGATTTAAATGGCCTGCACCATATTGATGGCAATGCCACTTATAATGATTTCGATATCAAAAGAGCAAGACTTCAATTTGCTTCTAAAATTTCTGACCGTACAGAAGTTATTTTACTCCTTAATTTGGCAGACTTTAAGTCTGATCCTAAAAACAAAGTACTGGAGAACGCTTACATCACCTACAGGTTAAATCCTTACTTTAACTTTAAAGCAGGTCAATTTAGACCAGCCTTTGGTTTAGAAGACATGTATGCAGTAGATGTCATCAAATCGATGGATTACTCCAACCAATATACTGCTTTTGGTAACAATGGCTGGCAGAGTTTTCAAATCGGCGCAAGCATAGGAGGGGCAATAAAAGGGGCTTTACCTGTTAAATATGAGTTTGCCGTTGTCAATGGTAATAACCGCAACCAGGTGATGGATAGCGATAACGGCAAGCATTTTACCACAAGGGTAGAGCTGCTCCTCCAAAAGAGGCTGAACCTTAAACTTGGCCTAAATGGTGGCTTGGCGGTAGTTACAGAACGAAATGTATATGCTTCAGGTATTGATTTGCAAGCCACCATCCCCTTAGGAAAAAAATGGTCTTTTGAATTGGAAACCGAAGCTAAACAAGGAAATAACCATACCTTGTTTTATGGCCTTGATTCTGCACAACGTGATGGTAATATC
>NZ_JAZQPU010000124.1:0-3422 GCF_045628745.1 Pedobacter sp. | reverse complement strand
GAGGATTTTGCAGAACTGATTGTATCGCAGTTAAAATTAAACCGCAGGGTGTTTGTTAAAGAAGCATCATTGTGGTCTACTAACCCTTAAAAAGGTTTTAAAATATTTGGTAAGGGTCTGTTCTTCTTTGATGAAGGACAGGCCTTTTTTTATGGATTTTTGTTGAGGGAAGGTTTGGGGACGGCCTAGTGACAGCTTGCTATAAGAGCGCATTGAATACGCCATGAGTCCAGGGTGAGTCCACGTGTTGTTCGGTATAAGGTGGACTCATGGTGGACTCAATGTGGACTCACCGTGGACTCACTCATAGGTGCCTACAACTGATCCTTCAATAATTATACAATTGTCTTACTGATTTTGGTTTACAATAAATATCATTTTACTGTTATTACTTTACATTTTTGCCAGGAGCGCGCCTTTGAGTATCCCATTACAGGCTTGGCTATTGCATTGTGTAGCGGTTAAAACGAATTCATGAATTCGCCCAAAACGAAATCATGAAAATCTATTCCTAACATTCCAAGAAAATGACCGTGGCTGTTGCACATGGAATTTTTAGTCCAGATAGTGAATTACCGATTTCACTATCTTATTCTATTCATATTTTCGTCAATCTCTTTATTCTTATACTTAGAGTCTTTGATGTTACCAAAGGCGTACTTTAAACCTAATGATATTTCACGAACATCGGCAAAATAAATGCCTTGAGAGATGATGCTATTTACGGTAAAGTTTTCTTTGGCTTCTTGTGAACTTAAAAGGCTATTGAAACTCAGGGTAGCGTTTAATTTTTTAAAAAAGGTCTTTGATACTGCGGTATCTATAGCATACATAGCATTTCGTTCAAAAATACCTTCTTCTCTTTTAGTCATTCCCCACCCTGAAATCATGAGTGTATATCCAGCTGGTAATTTGATTTCATTGTTCGAGTACAAGTAAACATAAGGCTTAATTTTATTTATGACGGCCATTGGTTCATTTACTTTATTAATGATTCCAGTGATGGTATTGGTGCTTGTCCAAATACTACTTTTAAATGGAATGATGATATTTAAATTTAAGCCAGATTCCGATTCGTAATTTGTGTTAATCATACGTAACTTTCTGTTTTCCTCATTGTATTCAACAGCATAATAAACAGGGTTATTAACGCGATAATAAGTCAGGCCAATAGAATTGTCTTTGACTTGTAACGTTGCCGATACTTCTTGTTGAATTGTAGGCTTAATGTTAATGTTATTAGCCCACTCAAAGAATGGGTTGATATAAGCAGTGATTTGACTCATTGATGTATAATTTGGTCGGACAATGCTTTTGGCATAATTCACACTCAGATTACCGTCTGTAAGTGGAAAGTCAAAAGTTGCTTTTGGGAAAAAATCCGTATAGTTTTTCTTTAACATCAATGACGCTGCCCCTCCTGTGCCATTAACGTTCGTATTTTCCATTCTTAATCCAGCTGAAAAATTGGCCCTTTTAATTTTACCTGAAACTTGCGTGTAAGCAGAAGAGATCTGTTCTTCATAAGCAAAATCGGATGCGAGATGAAGTGCTGGCATATAATCAGTTTGCTTTAATATTGAGTTAGAGGCTGCTGAAGAAAAATTCGCACCTATTTCCACCTTCATTTCGTTCTTTAACAATTTATCAAAATCAGCACGGGCTGAAACCACATCTACACCATAATTTTGTTTCCTATCCTGGCTTAGCACTGTCTCGGTTTCATTATAATTATTGTATATGTTGCTTGCCAGGTCATGAGAAAACTGCGCATACTGAACCCCTAAAAATATTTGCCCATTCTGTTCTTTAAATTTTTTATTGAAATTGACATTGGAGTTAAAAAGTGGTCTGACCTCCTTATTATTAATAATAGTATGGATGAAATCTTCCGATTCGGGTTGTTTTATGTATGTATCAGTGGTGTTTGTAAAAACACTACCTTGATAGCGTTTACTTACATTTGCAGACAAATAATCCGTTTCATTAAGTTGATAGTAAAGGCCTCCATTGATAATGGTTTGTCTGCGAGTATCAATAGAATATACCCTATATTTTGTAGCAATGTCTTCATCAGTGATGTTAAAATCGTTACTATTGCTTTCCCACAGGTTTAAATAGTTGTACTGCATATTGCCTTTAAACTCCAGCCTATCCTTTTTGATATTGACATTGAGCCCATTCCGACTATGAAAGTTTCTTTTAAATGAGTTTGTTGTAGATAAGGTGACTATTGAGCCGTCTGCGGTGCTTTTGTTTCTGGTGATAATTATAACAGACCTGCCTTCCGCCTCATATTTAGAGGAGGGATTATGAACAATTTCTATTGTTTTTATATCGTTGGTTGCGAGTGAATTTAGATCATTTAGTGTAATTCGCTGATTATCGAGGTAAATTAACGGGTCACCACGGCCAACAATACTCAGTTTTTCTCCATCTGGACTTAGTTGAACGGCTGGTAGTTTCGATAGGAGCTCTATTGCACTTGGAACTTGTGACAAGATAGTGTTTTCAATATTTACCTTAATGTTTCCTTTGGAATTTGAGAAATTCTGCTTCGTGCCGGAAATTTGAACTTCATTCAAAAGTGTTGAATTGTCTACCATTATTAAAATTAGGCTAGTATCTCGATTGAGGATGATATTTTTTATATCGTCATTAAATCCTATGCTAGATGTATTTAAGAGGTATCGACCTTCAGGCACTGACTCGATTGAAAAAACACCTTCTTTTACTTGAACTGCTTTGACTATTTCAGAATTTGTGTCTAATAATTTCACCGTTCCATTGGGAATTGTTTTACCGGCTAAGTCGACAATTTGTCCAGACAACACAAAGTTTTTCTGGGCGAACACGGAAAATGATAGAAAGCTAAAGAACAAAAATGTTTTAAAAAAGTGTTTGAGCGTCATAATTGGTAAATAATTGTGAATTGCTGTATATTTTAGTTAATTGCAATGGAGCAACAAGTTAATAACTAATATTATAATCGAAGTCACTCACATCATTTTTAACAAAAAATAACATTTAAAGATCTTAAACGGTGCTATATTTAAATTGTCGACAAAATGCATGAATAAGCTCACAGAATTAAATTAATTCTTACCGTTATGATGGTCAAGTTCACTGTGAACTTTAATAATAAATTTCACGATTTCTTCAACGGTATGTTGCCGTTTAGCCTGATGATGCCACCTGATATTACATACTTATTATTCCTCAACTTTTAAATCGGTCCTATCAAAATTCATCAAATAATATAATGCGCAACTGCCCAGCACGACTAAACTGAATAACAAATAATAGTGTGCAAGAATTGACCACATTGAAATAAAGAAGAAAAATAGAAGCCACCTTAGATAAATATCCATGTTTAACTTTACGAAAAATAATAAGGTTAACAGAAAAAGCAATCCAGCCAG
>NZ_JAZQPU010000123.1:0-5360 GCF_045628745.1 Pedobacter sp. | reverse complement strand
CAGGGCAGATTATTCTTATAACGACCGCTACCTGGCCAGCATTACCTTTCGCCGTGATGGTTCATCCAACTTCGGACCAGAAAATAAATATGGTAATTTCCCTGCCGGAAGTGTTGCCTGGCGGGTTTCTGAAGAAAATTTTATGGATAACATTGGCTGGGTCAATGACTTGAAATTCCGTGTGGGCTATGGCGCAACAGGTAACCAGCGTATTCCAAGCTATAACTACATTCCAAGGTTTCAATCTTCACTCACCAGTGCCGCTTATAGTTTCATTGGAAACAATAATGTGCTTACTGGGGTTTGGCAAAATAACTACGCCAATACAGGCATTAAGTGGGAATCTTTAAAATCACTGAACCTGGGTTTAGATTTTACCCTATTCAATAGCATTTTTGATGGTTCCCTCGACTGGTACAATAGAAAAACCAGCGATATGCTTTACCCGGTTCCTTTGCCTGCTACTGCTGCGGGATTGGGAACATCTCCATTTGTGAATGTGGGCGACATGAGTAATAAAGGGGTGGAGCTTACTTTGGGTTATCATTATGGCAGAAATGACGAAAGACCCTTAAAGTTTGACTTTGTGCTCAACTTTTCTAGAAACGTCAATAAAATAGAATTACTTGCTCCTGGTATTCAACAGCAGCCCTATGGATCTTTCAGAAGTTTGCAAACCAGTATCCTTAAGGAAGGCGAACCCTTTGGCTCTTTTTATGGCTATGATGTAGCAGGGATTTATCAAAATGACGCAGAAGTAACCGCCGGACCTTCTTATAACGGTGCCCGTGTGGGTGGTTTTAAATTCAGGGATGTCAATGGCGATGGGGTCATCAATCCTTCGGATAGAACGGTGATCGGAGACCCTAACCCAAATTTCCTTTATTCCTTTAGCATCAATGCGAATTATAAAAAATTCGACATCATGATGTTCTTTAACGGGGTACAGGGTAATGATTTGTATGATGCCAATAGGTACTTCACTGATTTCAACACTTTTGCCGGAGCCCGAAGTACACGATTATTAGATGCATGGAGCCCTACCAATACTGGAAGCATGATTCCATCGCCTATTATGGGCGCCTCGGATCTGGAATATGCTTCATCGAGTTATTATGTGCAGAATGGCAGCTTTTTCAGGATGAAAAACCTGCAGATCGGTTATACTTTCGATGTGGCGAAACTTATTGGCTCCAGGTATGGGGTAAATAAATTAAGGGTCTATGCCAGTACCACCAATCTTTTCACCATCACCAAATATGATGGCCTAGACCCTGAAGTAAGCCAGGAAACAGAAACTTTTTCTGCCTTAGGCGTAGATCGTGGAATTTATCCTAGTCCTCGTCAGTTTCTGTTAGGTATCAGTGTTGGGTTTTAATGCTAAAATGTAGAAATCATGAAAAAAATTAATTATATTATAGTTGCTCTGTTTTTAATGACGGTGATAAGTTGTAAAAAGGAATTCCTGGAGAAAAATCCACAGGCTGAGCTTAACTTGGATCAAATATTGACCCAGGATGGGGTAGAAGGCGTCCTCACCGGTGCATACTCTTTACTCAATGGAAACTTAAATGGTACCTGGGGTAATTACGCCAGTGGTCCCAGTCAGTGGTTACTTGGTGAGGTCACCTCAGACAATGCACATAAAGGCAGTGATAATGGTGATCAGCCCAATATGAATGCCTTAGAAAGACATGTGCCCACCAGCACAAATGATAACTTGTCGGTTTTATGGACACGGTGTTTTGAAGGTATTCAGCGCTGTAACAATACACTCCGTCTTTTAGCCAGCCTGCAGGCTAGTAGTGGTTTGAAATTTTCTGAAGAAAGGGCTACAGAAATTCAGGGCGAAGCACGTGTGCTCCGTGCACATTATTATTTCTTTTTGGCCAGGGCTTTTAAAAATGTACCTTTAATTACGGAGGCCACTACAGAACAAGCGGTAGACAATACCCCTGACATCTATCCGGCTATTGTGGCTGATTTACAATTCGGTGTAGATAATTTAGCACCCGTTAATTCCAAAGCACAGATAGGCCGCATTAACCAGGTGATAGCTCAGGCTTACCTTGGTAAAGTATTTCTGTACCAAAAGAAATATGCAGAAGCTTTGCCTTTGTTGAATGCTGTAATCACTGCCAAGCCTAATATTGAAACTCTGCCTTTTACGGACAACTTTGATATCACCAAAGAAAATGGCCCTGAGTCTATTTTTGCAGTGCAACATTCTGTTGGTACTGATGGTACAGGGGGTGACAATGGTAATGTGAGCGAAATGTTAAACTATCCTTATGCCAGTGGTTTGCCAATTAATTGCTGCGGCTTTTTTCAACCTACTATAGACCTTGCCAATTCTTTTAAAGTTAATGACGATGGCTTACCTTACCTTGATAACAGTTACCGCAACAATCCATATGTGTCTGATTTAGGCTTGAATGCTGCACAGAAAGCGACATACCAAATCAACCGATCGCTTGTTGTTGACCCAAGGATGGATTATACGATAGGAAGACGTGGTGCTCCTTATCGCGATTGGGGTTTGATGGCTGGAGATTCCTGGATTCGGGAGTCGGCAAATGGTGGTCCTTTTGTGCCTTATAAAAATTCCATCGAAGCTTCCCAGATTTCTGGTGGAACGGCACCTGGTGCCACCAACATTACAGGGCTGAATACAAATATCATCCGTTTGGCAGATGTTTATTTAATGGCTGCGGAATGTGAAGTAGAGCAGGGTAATTTACAAAGGGCACTCACGCTGGTCAATAATGTCCGTGCCAGGGCAGCAAAGCTTCCTGCTAAAGTGGCCGGCGGTGCACCCGTGGCAGTTTACAGGGTGAGCCCTTATGCTTCCTTTCCCGATCAGAATTATGCCCGAAATGCGGTCCGCTTTGAGCGTAGACTGGAATTAGCCATGGAAGGACATCGTTTTTATGACCTGGTACGCTGGGGAATCTTAAAGTCTACGTTAGAAAGTTATTTCAACTTTGAAGGTAACTATTTTGCCTATATGCGCGGCATTGTCATAGGTGCTAACGATGAATATTTCCCTATTCCACAGGCAGAAATTGACCGCAGTAACAATATTCTGAAACAAAATGAAGGCTACTAGAAATGCGGCTTATATCCCTGTCTGCCAGGTTAAAAGGCAGGCAGGGGTATTTAAGGTAGCTGTCAGGAGTATCTTTTAAAATGGCAGGAAAGCCAGTGTACACTGTTGTTTTGAACTTCTGTTGGCATCAGTGATGAGCAATGCCCCATTTCTGTAAAGAGCCAGTCCTTCCCAGTTCAAGCCTTTACAGGCAAAGGTGGTTACTTGTTGCCAAGGCTTGGCACTTAAACGTTTTTTGGTGACTATCCTGGCGTATGAATTTGTTTTTAGCTTGCTTTTATCTTTGGGAACAAAGTTTTTTAAACTCCGTTCCTGATTATGTTTTAACCGGTCGGTAATGCGGAAATGATCGGTATTTAAATAGCTTTTATAATCTCCCTCCCAATAGTAATTGATACCATAAATGCTACCTTCAGCTGTTGCCTGTGTATCGGTGATGCGAAAGGGCAAAAAAGGCATGGTTACAGCTATAGGCTTTTGCTGAAATGCAGTATCTATTAAATAACCTGTGTTTCCTTTAGCTAAAGCGTTAAATTCATACAGTGCAAGGAGCTTTTTTTCTTTAGGCAGATAAGCAAGTGCTTCAAAGCCTGCATTAGCCACAGCAGGGTATCGTTTTAAAGAAATATATCTGTTAGGATCTATGGTGATCGTATGCTGCTCAGCATCCAATATCCCTTTGAGGATAAAACAATAGGCATAATGATCGGCAGTTTCGATGGCTAAAAATACCTGCTTGTCAACGATGGTGATGGCCTCAAATCCCTGGTAATAGTTTTTAACAGAGTCTGGTAGTTGATTCAGATTTTTAACCGTAACAGCTTGATAAGCAGTAAGTGTGGAATCTTTTTTATCTATTACCCTCGCTATGCTATCGGCATTAAGGCTATAGATCCAAAAATTACCGTTTAATGCAGTTTCCTTGTGTGCGCCAAATTGGGGGAGGAGGTACAGGCGGTTTCCCGACCATGCCATTCCTGAAAACTCTTCCTTTACATCACGGATGGGAGCCGGCAAAGGGATATTGACCAATTGTTGTTGGGCGAACGTTGTTGATGGAAGAAAATGTAAACAGAGCAGTGAAAATAAAAATACAAACTGTAAAGGTCTTGTCATAGACAGCGAAGATAAATTTATTTCCAATAAAATTTTAGTTGAGCATAAAAGGCTGCTTCAGGTAATCGGGATGCACCTTTTTAAAGTACAGCTTTCTGATGGAATGTTTCAACAGCTGGAGGTGGGTTTCAGAAATGGGCAGGGTACTGCGGTAGATTTCTTCCGGCATGTTATGGTCGTTAAAAGATTCAAAGATCAGCTGGTAATGATTTTCGCCCCAATGTTCCATGGCTGGGATGAGCGAAATATTCAAAGCTTTGTTGATCTTTTTTGTCTCTAATTTTGTTTTATATAAACCATAGTGGTGTTGATGGTTTAAGGATCGGGTGGTGATGGTGATCACCTCTCTGCCGAATAAATTCCAGAGCGTAAGCCAGCCAAAAAACAGTAACCATAAAATACCCAGGATGAGCAGCACCAGCATCCACTCTACAATGCCAACAATAATTAAAGCAAAGCCCATTAAATTGAGAAAAAGCATCACCATACCGGCTATCTTCGACGTTTCGGCCTCCATAGAAAGATGTACGCTAATCCCATCGTATTCTATTTTTACTTTCATCTCCTGCCAAAATTGATGCTGATTTCTTATCATAAATTTAATGGTTTTAGCCGATAATCTTAAACTCCTATTCATATATATGACGTAATTTTGAAATTGTATACCGCTGTGAATTTTAACGGACATAAAACTAATAAACCCATCGCTATGAAAATGAAACACTTCCTATTGCTACTCCTCCTGCTATGCAGTACCACCCTTTTTGCCCAGCAAATGACCATTGGCACCTTCAACATTCGCAACGACAACAAAGGCGATGTGGGTAACATGTGGACACAAAGAAAAGAGGTAACGGCCAATCTTCTCCGGTTTCATCAGTTTGATGTTTTTGGCACCCAGGAGGGTAAGAAAAACCAGATAGAAGACCTGGCAATGCTGCTGCCAGAATATGCCAATTATGGTGTAGGCAGAGATGATGGCAAGGAAGTCGGTGAGCGCGCCTCTATTTTTTACCTTAAAGACAAATTTAAACTCTTAAATAAAGGCGACTTCTGGTTAGCAGAAAACCCCGACAAACCTGGTTTGGGATGGGATGCTACCTGTTGTAACCGTATCTGCTCCTGGGTTTATCTG
>NZ_JAZQPU010000122.1:0-1961 GCF_045628745.1 Pedobacter sp. | reverse complement strand
GGATCACCATCTTTAGCTGCAACCACGCGACCTTTTAGAATCACGTCTTTTTTATAGACAACAGACGCTAATGCCTTTTTCAAAATCACTTGTTTACCAACAATGTTATAGGCAATACCTTTTACAGTTAAAGGTTCAAGGGCAGAACTGATAGAAACCAATTTAACAGGTACTTCTAAGTTCATTTCCTTATTGATTTGTGTAGCATCATAAACAAAACTCACCTGGAAGGTTTGTTCAATTTGCTTAAGGTAATTCTCTAGTCTTTCCACTTTTAAGGACGACGGCTTAAGTCGTTCGGCCTTAACTAAGGTCACGCAGAAAATTGCAGAGCATAGTACAGCCATGAGGCTACACTGCAACAATCGAATGAATTTTTTGTAGTTTTTCTCCATAATTGTTAGTTGTGTTGGTTTGTTGATTATTTAGTTATAAACTCTTAATAGTAACAGTGTCTCCACTTGTTTCTACTTGTATATTGTAGGTCGCTTTTAATACATCCAGAATTTCTGTAAGTGTGCTTTCTTTGAAATTAGCATTGAACTTTTTTGCGGTATGTACCGTGTCATGCAAATTGATCTTTACACCGTAATATTCACTCAACTCCTTACATACATCTTGTAGAGGCATATCTACAAAATGAAGTTCTTTGGTTAGCCAGGAATTATCATTGCTGCCATCTGGCTGGGTCATGATATTTAAGGCGTAATTATAGGAGACCGATTGTCCGGCGTTTAGGATGGCTCCTTTGCTCACCTTGTTTGGTGTAAATCTTACGGTTCCAGTTGATACCGCAACATCGATCAGGGAATCTGTATACTTTATGTTAAACGAGGTACCCAATACACTTACTTTCGATTGGCCAATAGAAATGGTAAAGGGATGCTCAGGGTCCTTGCTGATCTTGAAGAAAGCTTTTCCCTTTATAAGGCTTATTTCCCTGGTTTTGCCTTTAAAATGATCAGGATATTTGATAATGGTATTTTGTGCAAGCATCACTTTTGATCCATCATTAAGCAGTATTGAATCAACCTGTGCATGGGTTTCCCTCACAAGTTCTTTAACGCCATAGCTAGTAGAATATAACCACACTCCGGCAATAACAAGTGCTGCCGTTGCGGCAACACCACTTAACCATTGATAGGACTTCTGAGGTTTTAAAACAACATGATCCTTTAACCGGGATTTGAAGTGATGAAGAGCTTGTACCTTATCTATCCGAGAAAGTACAGCTGTATCTGCTGCTTTTTCCCAAACGCTTTTGATTTCCTGAAAATATTTTTCATTCACAGGACTCTCTGCACGCAAGGAATTAACCTGATTGGCAAATACTGTATTTTCTGGTTCGTTGAGGTGATTCAGAATAAGGCTCTGAAATAACTGATTTTCTTGCAATTTGTCCTGTTTCTTTTTAGTTAAGACAAACAGCGGGCAAAAAACCCCTAGTCATTTTGCAAAAAGTTTTAATTATTTTGAAGAATAGTTAATATTAGTACAGGAATAAGGATAAAAGGGAAAAATACTTGGCCTTTGAGAGATTGGAATGCACACTGGTTTGTTGCAACATCCTTAATCTTAAAATTCTAAGGGCATTACTCATGTGATTTTCGACCGTTTTTTCAGATATATCCAATTGTAATGCTATATCTCTATATTTAAGTCCTTCTAGCCTGCTTAATTTAAAAACTTTCTGACATTTTTCAGGAAGCAGGTCTATTTCCCGATATAATTGCACAATAAGTGCATTTTGTTCATCAAGCACATCAATGTCATGATGACTATCGTGCTCAGCAATTTTCTCATGATGCTTTTCAATATTTCGCTGCCTATTTACTGCATTAATAGACGCATTGATAACACTACGGTACAAATAGGGTTTTAAAGAAATTATAGTAGGTAACAGGGCTTTATCTTCCCACAATTTAAGAAATACATCCTGCACAATTTCTTCGGCAATGGCT
>NZ_JAZQPU010000121.1:0-5829 GCF_045628745.1 Pedobacter sp. | reverse complement strand
GTACAGGAAGTGGTGAGCAGGCATTTCTTAAAGCCATAACGTGCTTCAAAAAATCCCTGGCACAGTTGTGTGTATTTGCCATTGCCGGAAATTTTTCCCGTTTGCACAGCATCGTACATATAGTGTGTTTCTTTTCCGGTTAAATGTGGCCTGTTAAAGGGAATCATCGCGATAATAGTGTTTAATAGACGTGCTTTCCAAAATGGTGTAACCTAGTTTCTCGTAAAAGGTGCAGGCATGCTGGTTGACTGCCTGTGTTGGGATCCGGAGTTCGCGCTGCCCTTGGTCAAAAACCACTTGCTCAAGGTGTTTGAACAAAGCCTTCCCGATTTTTTTACCTTGCTGCGCGGGTGAAACGCCTGCTAAGGTGGCCATGGCATAGCCTTTTTCTTGCTGGTAACTGATGAATCCTGCGGTTTCTTCTTGATCGACATAGATAAACAGGTCGGTCGCATTTTCTCCGCTGATGGATTTATCAATCCATGTGCGGTAAAGGCGTGTAAAATCTGCTTCGGGAATGTTGGGATCTAAATTGAAACGGCTAAATTTACCTGTGATATAGGCCAATTGGTATAAATCTTCTACTTGATAAGGTTTTTTGGAGATGGAATGGATCTTTTCATGGCGCGCTCCACTGTCTGTTAGTTCTTTGGTGTAAACGACTTTGTTTTCTGCATAGCGGCAATGGTAGCCTTTTATTTCGGGTATGGTTTCATTTTTGCTTTTGACATAAAGCAAGTCTACCTTAGGAAAGGTTTCTACATGACCATTGTCGAGGGTCAATTCGCCCACCTTTTTGTGGAAAAAATTTGAATCCCATGTTAGTTCCCTGAACATATCATTTCATCTATAATGTAAATGGGTCGGTGTTTGGTTTGGTCGAAGATTTTGCCAATGTAAATGCCGGTAATGCCGATGGTGGTGATGATAACGCCGGATAAAAACCAGATGGAAACAATGATGGAGCTGTAACCTAAAATGGCAATTTCATTGGCCAGGGCCTTATAGAGGTAATAAATGCCCACGATAAAGGCAAGCACGGAAATGGTTAAGCCGAATTTGACAAAGAGCTTGAGCGGTTTGTTGGAAAAGGAGATGATGGCATTAAAGGCCAGGCTAATCAGCTTGCCATAGCTGTAACTGCTGTTGCCGGCATAACGTTCGGCGTGTTCTACGGCGATAGACCTGGAATTGAAGCCTGCAAGGTTGACAAATAAAGGAAAAAACTTAATGTAATCGCAAATGCTCAACACCGACTGTACCACCTTTTGATGGTAAATGCCGAAGTTGGCTACCTGGTTATCGTACTTCACATCTGTGAAATAAGTGTATACAATGGAGAAGACTTTGGAGCCTAGTCTTTTGCTGAAACGGTCGGCACGGTTCACTCTTTTGGCCAACACGATTTCATAACCTTCTTGTGCAGCCGCATATAAACGGACAATTTCTTTGGGCTGGTCCTGCAAATCGCAATCCATCACCACCACCCATTCGCCTTTTGCTTGCGCCAGGCCAGCCATGATTGCCGGGTGTTGCCCAAAATTGCGGCTCAGCCTTAAGCTCTTCACTTCGGGATTTTCATGGCTCAGTATTTTCATTTTTTCCCAGCTTTGATCGGGACTCCGGTCGTCAATTAAGATAATTTCATAGCTGCATTTGAGGGCTAACATGGCCTTTTTGATTTCAGCAACCAATTGCTCAATGATGTGTTCGGCTTTATAAACCGGACTGACAATAGAGATATGGGGTAATACTTCCATCTTTTAGAATTTTACCGTAATCATGCTGCCCAATACAATCAGCAGCAGGCCCAGGATTTTGCCTATGGTGAAGGTTTCTCCTAAAAACAGGGTGCCGATTAAAAAAACAAGGGCAGGGGCAATACTCATAAAGGGATAGGCACGCGTAATTTCAAATTTTGTCATCGCCGCCATCCAGAACAGGGAGGCGATAAAGGCGGAAAGAAAGCCTGAAAGAACCAGTGGGTCTATTAAAAGTTTGAACAAGGCCTGGAGTTTATCGTAAAGGTTTTCTGGTAGCTCGATTTTAAGCTTCGTGATTCGCCATTTGAGCACAATTTGTCCGTAGACTGTGAAAAATAGTGTGCCTACGATATAGAGAAATGGGTAAGCCTGCAAGGTCTTCATAAGAATGAATTTGTAAGTCAGGGTTATTTTTATGGCATCAGCTGTTGCTTAGGATTATATGTAAAAACCTATATGTCAACTGTTTATTCTTGGAAGATGGAAGGTGTGCTATGCTGCTGTTATTATAGTGCTGTTGAGCAATACAGTTTACAACGATTCACATCGCAGATTGTTCACATCCTTTACAAATAATTTTCTGGTCTGCCGTTTGCCGCTCTTGTGTAATCCTGTATAATTTCTTGTGTATTCACTTGTATACCTGAATATTAGATTCTCTTAATTGATTATCATTAAATTTGAAACAGAATTAAAACCATACGAATGTTCGCGAAAATAGAAATTGTGCCCCGCTGGGTTATTTTCACCATAGATATCTGCTTAAGCTTTTTCGCGCTCTTCTTGGGCCATATCCTCCTGGCGGATTTTCAGCTCCAGCACCTTAATTTTCTATCCCTTTATAAGTCTTTTTTAGCCGTTGCCCTCATCAATACCCTCGTGTTTATCAACCTGAAGACGTATAGCGGCATTGTCCGCTTTACGTCTGCTCAGGATTCTTTCCGCATTTTAACCTCGGTGCTCGCTGCATCTACCCTTTTCTTTTTTGCCAATGCCATTGCCATAGCCCTCGGCTTTCCTGCTTTTACCCACAACATCATTGTGGTGGTCTATGCGCTTTTTACCTTTTTGTTTTTAATTACCTACCGCATTATTGTGAAGTACTTTTTTATGTACATCAAAAATGCCAGCCTTGATAAAGTTAGGGTCATCATTTATGGGGCCGGTGATGCCGGTCTGGCCACCAAACGTACTTTCGATCACGACCAGAAGATCAACAAAAATATCATTGCTTTTGTGGATGATGACCTGCGCAAGGTGGGTAAATCTATTGAGGGGGTGATGATTTTAAATGCCGCCGACCTGGAAAACCTGGTGGTGAAACATGAGCTGGATGAAATTATCTTCGCCAGTTATACCATCCCTACGCAGCGCAAAAATGAGGTGGTAGACATTTGCCTGGCCAACCATGTGCGGGTGTTGAATGTGCCTCCCCATGATGCATGGGCCCGTGGTAAGGTGAGTACCGCCCAGATCCAGAACATCAACATCGAAGATCTCCTCAACAGAACGGCCATCAGCATCAATACGGATGGCATACAAATGGAATTGAAAGGTAAAACGGTGCTCATCACCGGGGCCGCAGGCTCTATAGGCAGCGAAATTGTCCGCCAGCTGATGAAGTTTGAAACCGGACCCATCATTATGTGCGACCAGAGTGAAACGGCCCTGCATCATTTATTCCTGGAGATGGAAGAAACCCAGGATGCTTCAAAATTCCACGCCTTTATTGGCGATGTGCGCGATCAGCAGCGCATGGAGTTTTTGTTCTCAACGTTTAAGCCCCAGTACGTATACCATGCCGCTGCTTATAAACATGTGCCTATGATGGAAGATCATCCGGCCGAAGCAGTGAAAACGAACGTATTGGGCACTAAAACCATCGCCGACCTATCGGTGAAACATGGCGTCCTCAAGTTTGTCATGATTTCTACAGACAAAGCCGTGAACCCCACCAATATCATGGGGGCTTCGAAACGGATTGCAGAAATTTATGTGCAGGCACTGAACAATCACCTGCTGAAACCTCACCAGCACTATGAAAATGGCCTGCGCTATTTGAATGAGCCGGGGGCAAGGTCTAACACCAAATTTATTACCACCAGGTTTGGCAATGTGCTGGGCTCGAATGGCTCTGTCATCCCCCGCTTTAAGCAGCAAATTGAAAAGGGTGGCCCGGTTACAGTGACCCATCCGGAGATTACCCGTTATTTCATGACCATCCCCGAGGCTTGTCGCCTGGTATTGGAAGCGGGTTGCATGGGTGATGGTGGTGAAATCTTTATCTTCGACATGGGCGAATCGGTGAAAATTGTGGACCTCGCCAAAAAGATGATCCGCCTGGCCGACCTGGTGCCCAACCAGGATATCAAAATTGAATTCTCGGGTTTACGTCCCGGGGAGAAATTATTTGAGGAGCTGCTCAACGACAAGGAGAATACCATGCCTACCCACCATGATAAAATCATGATCGGTAAAGTCCGCGAATATGTGTTTAACAACATCGACGACCAGATTCATGACTTGTTAACCCATGCTGCCCTCAACGACGACCTGAAGGTGGTGATGCAGATGAAATTTATTGTACCTGAGTATAAGAGTAAAAACTCTAAATTTGAAGCTTTAGACTTGCATAATAATACGCAGAAATGACTAAATTAGGGCTGTTTACCATCCGTGCTTAGACCTAAACCTTTTCGACATGATTTGCAGATCATTGCTTTTACTGCTCCTGTGTGGGCTGCTTTGCACGAATGTTGCTTTTGCCCAACATACACAATTCTATTTTTCACCTCATGCCGCTACGCAGGGCTTCGGTGCAGAGCTTAAATTTGTGCCCCAGCCGGGGCTTAATATCCGTGGTGGTGCCAGTTTACTTCACCTTAAATTCAATACAAGCTACACCGTTCGGGAGGAGCCTGCAGATGCCCGCGTAAAAGTAGACCTGGCTAACCTCCATTTGATGTTCGATGTGCATCCTTTCATCAGTTCTACAACTTTTGCCCGGAAATTTTTGCTCACGGCCGGTATGGCCTACTTCTGGGAGGATGAAGGAAATGCCATCGCCCGCTATAAAGGGACTTATCATTATGAGGGCTTGGAAATGGCAGCTGAAGAAGTAGGGGAGCTTTATGGAAATGTGGCCTGGAAAAAAGCAGCACCCTTCCTGGGCTTTGGCTTTGAAAATCCTCACCCCAGGAACAAAGTGAATATTGGCTTTGCCCTGGGTGCCTATTACATGGGCAAACCGGAGGTGACCGTTACAGGTACCAAATACCTCACCGACACGGAAAGCGATGAAGCGGAATTCCGCGAGAATGTTTCTAACTTTAGGTTTCTGCCGGTGCTGCAGCTGAACCTGAATATTGCTTTGTAGTTTTAAATCATTTTTCTTTAGCTTTAAAATGCGCATCAAGAAGCGGCTTTGCTATTAGCAAGCGATTGTTCTTGTTCCCTTCCTCTATTTAACCCTTCTGCTTTTTTCTTGTTGGTAAGCTAGATGCTGGCTTAGTTACACCTTGCTACGAGAGCGCATCCAATCCACCATGAGTCCAGGGTGAGTCCACCCTTTGTTTGGCGATACGTGGACTCACCGTGGACTCACTGTGGACTCATGGTGGACTCACCCATATTTGGAAATCAATTTCCAGCAAATGACAAGCCTTTAATTAGCAACTGAGCAGCCTTTTATCATTTGTGAAAGAAGATTCATCAAAATATTCCTGCACAAATGATACAGCTTAGCCCGGTATTCCTAAATAGCGTTTACAATCAAAATTTCTTTTTTGATTTTCACGTACTGTTATTGCTCAAATCCTCCTGCTAACATTCCTATTTTTGGCCTCGGAAATATCCTCTGTGCTTTCTTTTGATAAATGGCTGATTTTTAAATGAAATTAAAATTTTGTGGTTTGGAGAATTGGTAATGTTTAACTTTCAGTAAATGATAAATCACATAAAGAGATGGCAACAAGCGACGAAGAAGGAAATTTTAGAGGTAGTGTAGGTAAATTAATTTATCGGAACATTAAAGGAAAAACAATAATACAGTCTAAACCTGCACCAG
>NZ_JAZQPU010000120.1:0-4638 GCF_045628745.1 Pedobacter sp. | reverse complement strand
AAGGCCACAGCTTCTCTTAAAGGTGTACCAACGGCATTGGAGAATTCTTGTGGCGATGCACCAGTACCCCCTTCACCCCCATCAACAGTGATGAAGTCTACATAAGTTTTTGTTTCTACCATGGCCTTGCAAATGGCAAAGAACTCACTCTTACGACCAATACAAAGCTTAATACCTACGGGCTTGCCGCCAGAAAGTTCCCTTAGTTTTTTAACGAAAGCGATCATTTCTAAAGGAGTAGAAAATGCCGAGTGCCCGGGAGGAGAAATGACATCATAGCCTTCTTTTACCAACCTGATTCTTGAAATTTCTGGTGTTACCTTCGAGGCTGGTAAAATACCACCGTGACCCGGCTTAGCACCCTGCGAAAGTTTGATTTCTATCATTCTTACCTGCTCGGTTTTAGACCTTTCGGCAAAAGCCTCATCATTAAAGGTACCATCATGGTGACGGCAGCCGAAATAACCGGTACCAATTTGCCATACCAGGTCACCACCGGGTTTCAAATGGTAGTCGCTGATTCCACCTTCGCCAGTATTGTGCATAAAGTTGCCCATTTTGGCGCCACCGTTTAAAGCAAGGATGGCGTTTTGGCTTAAGGAACCAAAACTCATGGCAGAAATATTATAAATGCTGGCAGAATAAGGTTGTTTACAGTCTGGCCCACCAATTAAAACCCTTGGGTCTTCATTTAATTCATGGTGGCTGATGGCCGCAATACTGTGACTTAACCATTCATAGCCGTTCTCATACACATCTAACTGTGTACCGAAGGGAATGGTATCGTTTTCTTTTTTTGCTCGCTGGTAAATTAAAGAGCGGCTTAACCTGCTGAAAGGCTTACCATTGGTGTCGCTCTCTACAAAATACTGGTACACTTTTGGTCGCAAATCTTCCATAAAGTACCTTAAACGCCCCACTACAGGATAATTTCTTACAATACTGTGTTTAGGCTGGTATAAATCGTAAACACCAAGAATAACAATGGGGCCTACAAAAATAAAAGCCCAAAAGAATGGATGCCATGCCAAACCAATCATGACCGTAGCTGTTACCAAAAAGGCCGCTATTGCAACAAAAGCTTTTCTCATATGGATTAATATAGTGAATAACCGGCAATAGTACGGCAAATATCCAGATAGACACGAAAGTTTTTTATATTTTTACATATGTTAATCAAAATCTACCCAGAAAATCCAAATCCCAAAGCTATAGAACAAGCTGTGGAAGTATTAAAAAAAGGAGGAATCATTATTTATCCAACTGATACGGTGTATGGATTAGGCTGCGACATTACCAACCACAAGGCTATTGAAAAGATTTGCCAGATCAGGGGCATCAAGCCCGAAAAGGCAATGTTTTCCTTTGTTTGTGCCGACCTGAGAAATATTTCTGATTACATCAAACCTATCGATAACATCACTTTCAGGGTGTTAAAGAAAGCGCTGCCTGGCCCTTATACCTTTATTTTAAATGCCAACAATAATGTACCCAAATTGCTGAGCTCTAAAAAGAAAACTGTAGGTATCAGGGTGCCCGACAATAGTATTGCACAAGAAATTGTAAGGCAATTGGGCCACCCTATTTTGTCGACGTCCATTAAGGATGAAGATGAGGTGATTGAATATTCTACCGATCCGGAGTTGATCCATGAGAAATATGAAGACCGAGTAGACCTGGTTATTGACGGTGGTTTTGGCGGTAATGAAGCCTCAACGGTTATAGACTGCACTTCTGGAGAGTTTGAAGTGATCAGGGAAGGTAAAGGAAGTTTGGAGGATTTGTTTTAACAGCCGCTACCAAACTTCCCATTTAAATGTTTAAAAAACAGACTAGGCAAATTCTGCCATAAACTGCCTGATGCTTTCTGCAGATTTATCTTCGGCCAGTACTTTCACAAAGGCGGTTCCAATAATGGCGCCATTGGCATACTGACAAGCTTTATCGAAGGTAGATTTATTGTTGATCCCAAAGCCAATCATGGTAGGATTTTTAAGGTTCATTTGTGCGATGCGTGCAAAGTAATCGTCTGTAGTTTGCGACAGCTGCAGGTTTTTACCCGTCGTAGCTGCTGAAGACACCAGGTAAATGAAACCAGTAGTCAGCGCATCAATTTTATGGATGCGCTCTTCAGAAGTTTGTGGCGTTACCAAAAAGATATTGCTCAGGTTGTATTTTTCGAAGATGCCTTTGTAAAACTCTTCAAATTCTACCATTGGCAAATCGGGAACAATGCAGCCATCAACCCCTACTTCGGCACAGGCCTTACAAAAATTCTCTACGCCAAATTGCAGCATCGGGTTAACATAACCCATCAATAAAACTGGGATGTTTACTTTGGTCCGTAAATCTTTTAACTGCTTAAATAACAGGTTAAGGTCCATTCCACTGTCAAGTGACTGTTTACTGCTGGCCTGGATCACCGGACCATCAGCTACAGGATCGGAATAGGGAAATCCTATTTCAAGCATATCAGCACCTGCACGTTCTAGCTCTTCTGCAATCTTCAGGGTATCATCAAGGTCAGGAAAGCCTGCAGTATAATATATAGACAGGATATTCGATTTTTTATCCTGGAATAATTGATTAATTCTATTCATTTAAGTGTTTTTATAAGCCAAAATATTTCATGTAAGTATCCATGTCTTTATCACCTCTGCCGGATAAACACACCACTACATTTTCATTCCCTGTAAACTCCATTTTCTCTAAATAAGCCAGGGCATGGGCGCTTTCAATGGCAGGAATAATACCTTCCAGCTGTGTACATAAAAGGCCGGCCTGCAAAGACTCATCATCCGTTACAGAAACATATTTGCCGCGACCAGATTTAAACAAATGCGCATGCTGAGGGCCAATACCGGGGTAATCCAAACCCGCAGATACCGAGAAAGGCTCTACTACTTGTCCGTCGTGGGTTTGCATTAAAATACTTCTGCTGCCATGCAAAACACCTTCTTTGCCTAAAGCAGTAGTGGCAGCAGAAAAACCACTGTCTACACCTTTACCAGCAGCTTCTACGGCGATTAATTTAACATTTTCATCATCAAGAAAGTGGTAAAACATACCCATGGCATTGCTACCACCACCAACACAAGCCAATACATAGTCAGGCTGGTCATTCCCTGTTTGTTCGATCAGCTGTTTTTTTGTTTCTTCAGAAATGATGGATTGGAATAAGGCAACCATATCAGGATAAGGATGCGGACCAACCACAGAACCGATGATGTAATGCGTATCCACAGGGTTATTTACCCAGGCGCGCATGGCCTCATTGGTGGCATCTTTTAATGTTTTTGAGCCTGAAGTAGCGGGGATCACTTTAGCACCCAGCATTTTCATGCGGGCAACATTAGGTGCCTGTCGCTGGATATCAATTTCACCCATGTAAACCTCACATTCCAGACCACGTAAAGCACATACGGTAGCTGTGGCCACACCATGCTGCCCTGCGCCGGTTTCTGCAATAATTCTTTTTTTACCTAAGCGCTCCGCCAGCAAAATCTGTCCGATGGTATTGTTAATTTTATGCGCCCCTGTATGGTTGAGGTCTTCGCGCTTTAAAAAGATGTTAGCCTTGTATTTTGCAGATAAACGCTTAGCCAGAAATAAAGGCGAAGGGCGACCAACATAATCTTTCAGCAGCTGATGGAATTCCTTTTGGAAGGACTCATCATTGATAATTTTAAGGTAATTGAGCCTGAGCTCTTCAACATTAGGATAGAGCATTTCAGGAATATAAGCTCCACCGAAATCTCCGAAATATCCTTTTTCATTCACCTGGTAATTCATGTTCTTTAGGTTATATTCCATTTGCCACAGTGCTCAAAGGGAATAGTTTAGTTTTAAATGCTTTTAGTTTGTCCGTATCCTTTAATGCAGGTTCGGTTTCAAATCTACTGTTAACGTCTATGCCGTATAAATTAGGGTGGCTGAGCTGTTGCAGCTCCACCACATGTTCGGGGCCAATGCCGCCGCTTAAAAAGAAAGGAACGTTTAAAGTATACTCCTTTAATATTGCCCAGTTGAAGGTTTTGCCAGAACCACCATGATCGGGCGTTTGTGTATCAAAAAGAAAATAATCTACCACTTTTTGGTAAGGGATGAGGGTAGCAAAGTCGAAGCCCTCCTTTAAACCAAAAGCTTTGATGAGTGAAATACCAGGGAAAAGCGTTTTGAGGGCTTTACAATAATTAGGGCATTCATCACCATGAAGCTGCACGGCCTGGAGTTTGTACTTGAGCACAAATTCTTGTACCTGGTGCAGCTGCTCGTTTACAAAAACCCCTGTTTTGATGATGCTGGCAGGCAGCGCATCCAAAACGGAAGCCGAAAGGTTACCAACAAATCGTTTTGACTGTGGGTAAAAGATGAAGCCTAAATAAGCTGGTTTTAAAGCGGCTACCGCAGCAATATTTGCCGGGTCGCGCATTCCACATATTTTAATTTTCATGATCATGAGGTTTTCATTGTTGTTCAGGCATTGGATTGAATACCTGTAAAATTTAACAATTTCTGGAAGCTGTTTAAGGCCTTTTTAGCCATTAAAGATTCTTCCGCCTCATAGAAACAATCGGCAAAGCTTTTGGTGTGATCAATTGTTTGTAATGCCATTGCGGCGTTACACAATACCACATT
>NZ_JAZQPU010000119.1:0-15415 GCF_045628745.1 Pedobacter sp. | reverse complement strand
TGTCATGCCTTTAAGAGTATTAATATAAGGAAAATCTTTACCATTTCTGCCTAATGCAGTTACCCAATTGTTAATTTCACTGCTGTCCATTGTAGTGGCTGTTAAATGGCCGTTAATTGCATCTACATCTTTAGCTTCCACTCCTGCATTTTGTAAGGCTTTAAGGATGCATTTTTGCACAGCGAGGGTGTTTGGTGCAGTCATACTGCCCCGGCCTCTTTGTCCCCCGGAATTGACATGCCCACCCAGCAGCTCTGCATAAATATAGGTGCCACGCGCCAGGGCACTTTCTAAAGATTCTAATAATAAAGCCCCGGCACCACTTCCAGGCACAAATCCACTGGCGCTTGCACTCATCGGCCGCGATCCTTTTTTGGCCTCCTGGTTATGTTTAAAGGTACATACTTTCATGGCATCGAAACCTGCCCATATATAAGGGCCACTATCGCTGGTACTGCCGGCAAGCATTCTTAACGCCTGGCCTGACTTTATACGCTCATAAGCCATCAAAATAGCTTCAGTGCCCGTGGCGCAGGCTGAAGAATTTGTGCTTACCTGGTTGCCAAGACCTAATTTACCACCCAGGTAAGCACTAATGCCGCTGGCCATGGTTTGTATGACTACACTACTGCCCAGTTTACGCAAATCTTGCTGGTCAATTTTATAAATTGCTTCTCTGAATTTTTCGATGCCTGAAGTTCCCGTTCCGAAGATGGTTCCACTGTCCCAGTCGGGCTCTTCTCCCGTAGGTAGGGGTAGGCCAGCATCTTGCCAGGCTTCCATGCCAGCAATGACACCGTATAAAATGCCTGTGCTGTTAAAGTTACGCAACTCCAGGGGGCTGAAGTATTTTTCAATCAGTTCCGTTGAAAGTTTTGGTTTTCCTGCCACCTGACAGGAAAACCTCATTTGCTCCAACTGCTCCTGGTGCTCAATACCCGACTCGCCATTTTTGATGGCCTCTAAAAATTGAGGAACACCTACTCCATTCGGAGCGGTTACACCTAGTCCGGTAATGACAACCCTGCTAGCCATTTAATTTTTTTGTTACCATGCCTGAGATCGTGCCTTTACAAACCACTTCTCCGGCAGCATTTTGCATTTGTACATTACAGTGCAGCTTTTTAAACCTGAAGTATACTTTCTCTGCTGTTACTTTCACTTGCTCACCCGGGAATACAGGCTTCATAAAATCTATAGCTGTAGAAGTGAGCATCACATGGCTTGTGCTGCCATCATCAACATTGCCACTCAGAAAAATACCCAAACAAACTAAACCAATCTGTGCCATGGTCTCCGTTAAAATTACCCCAGGTGTAACCGGATGGTCTTTGAAATGGCCCTTGTAAAAATCAAGGTCTTTGCTGTAGGTGAAGGTGCCAGTGCTGCTATTCTCGTCGATGTGCAAAAGCTCATCAACAAATAAAAAGGGGTAGCTGTAAGGTAATTTTTCTATAATTTCATTTGCTGTCATCATCATTTTGTTTTTGTTTACCATTGTAACAGGAGGCGCTGTGCCGAAAATCCAGGTCCGAAGCTCAACATTAGTCCTTTTTCGCCCTTGTTGATTTTCTTGTTCATAAAGCGCTCTAGTACATATAATATCGTTGCGCTGGACATATTTCCATACAAACGTAACACTTCTTTTGTATCGTCGATGTTTTTTCCGTAGATACCGAATAAAGATTCTACCACCTGTACAATTTTTTTACCTCCGGGATGAAAAATCAGGTGGTCAATATCCTCGATGCCCAGGTTGTTTCTTTCCAGAAAAGGATTGATGATGGCAGGGAAATGTTGGGTAATTTTATCTGGCACATCAATGTCCAATACCATTTTTAAGCCTTTATTGGTTAAATTGAATCCCATTGTATGGGTAGCATCGAAAAAATGATACATGCCCTGGTCAATGATTGCTGGACCTTCATCTTCCTCACAGGAAGAGAGCAATACACAAGCTACTCCATCACCAAAAATAGCGGCACTGACTATATTGGCCATGGAAAAGTCTTCCAGCTGGAACGTAGCCGTAGGAGATTCTACAGCCACCACTGCAGCACGTTTTCCGGGGTTGGCCTGCAGAAAGTTTTTGGCATAGATCATTCCTGAAACACCTGCAGCGCAGCCCATTTCTGTTACCGGCAGCCGCAGCACATCCTCTCTCATTTTCAAGTTGTTGATGAGGTAAGCATCTAAAGAGGGTATCATGATTCCTGTGCAGCTTACCGTAATCAGAATGTCAATAGTTGAGGGTAACCATGATGCTTTTTGCAAAGCCCCCCTTAAGCATTGTGTGCCTAATTTTATCCCTTCGCTGATATAGATGTTGTTGCGCTCCTCAAAGGTTATGGAGGAAAAGACCTCTTCGGGCGACATAAAGGAATAACGCTGGTCTACCGCAGCGTTTTCAAATATCATTTTCACTTTCCGCACAAAACGATCTTCCTGCCCATGTAGCCAGCTGTCCAGAAAGGGTAAGATCTCTGCTGTACGCCGCGAAAATTCAGGTATTGCCTTGTTGACTGCTTTTATTTTAACCATAAGTTGTAACGATCCATTGGTACCTGAATGCCCATTTCCACTTTAACAGGAAGTGTTTGAAATGAAGTTGCTTTGAAAATAATAAAAAGTCTTCTCTTTTGAAGCCCCGGAGGATAGAAATCAGCCCGTCATCCCGCGACATGTAGTTTAACCGGAACACAAAACACAGTGCCTTGAATAAATAGTAGGCAAGGGCACTTCTATGCAGGTCATTGATGACAAAACCGAGTGTGCTCTGCTGCTTAAAATATTGGAGCAGCTTAAGTATTTCATCATCCTTGAAATGATGCAGGGTGAGGGTACATAAAATGATATCGTATTTGTCACTGCTGTGCTGCTGTTGAAAGATATCTTTACAAATAAAATGGAGGTTAGGGTAAGCTGTAGATAAATGCTGTGCATGGCTGATGGTAAATGGATTAGCATCAATGCCATAAAGCTCAAAGTGTAAGCCCTTTTTCAAGGCATATTCTGCCAGGCTACGCAACATATCACCATTACCGCAACCTACATCGAGGATTTTTACAGTTTGTAGTTGACTTTCTTTTAATAAATATTGAACACCTTGCAAGGTAACTTTATTGCCGCCGAGCAGTTTGTTGATGGAAGCTATTTTATCAAGGGCATCGCGCAGCACTTCGCCTTCCATGGCAAAGTTATCCATCAGTTCGGGCTCCTCGCTTCTAAAAGTAGTGTCCATGTGTTTTTTTGATGAGTTGCGGTAATATAAAAGGGAAGTTAGCTAAAGTTGAGGTCATTATAGTGGCCAATTTTTCTTTACGCAACAGGCCTGACAAAATATGTCCCATCTGCAGCCGCTGCTTAAAATGAAATTGCCATAACTGCTTGTACTGGCTTTCCATGCTTGCTCTTGTGTTGCCTTTTAAAAACAACAGCACCTGTTCTGCACTGAGCTTTGCGCTGTGGATGGCCATGCTCATACCGTTACCACACAGTGGGTGTATCAGTCCTGCGGTATCACCAATCATGAGTACATGGTTTTTTACGACTTCTTTTTTCTGAAAGTTCAATTGAGCAATGGTCAGGGGCTGTTCAAATACTATTTTAGAACTTTCAAAAAGCGTTTGCAAATGTTCATTCTGATAAAGAACCTGCTGCTGAAATTCGTTTAAATTGCGATATTTCTTGAAGGTGGCATAATCACAGAGGTAACAAATGTTGATCAGGTCATTTTCTACTTTCGATACCCCGCAATAGCCGCCTTTAAAATGATGAAGGGCCACCAGGTGTTCATCAAATTCGCCCGTATAGTGCGCTTTTACTGCTAGCCATGGCGATGCCTGGTTCATAAAGTGCCTCTGCAGCTGATGGTCCAGGGCTGTTCTTTTACCATAGGCACCTAAAACCAATGGGGCCTTTAAAATACCATTTGCCCCGGTAGTCACCAGAAATTCATGGTCAATGAAATCAATAGTCAAAACTGTATCTTGAATAATTTCACAACCTTCGCTGATGGCCTTTTTCATTAGAAAGTTGTCAAAAGCATAACGGCTTAAACCGAAGCCGCCTAAAGGAAGTTTTGCCTCCATACTTTTGCCTGAAGAAGTAGAAAATTGAAACTTGTAAATTGAATTAGGGTGTAGAACTGAAGGATCGGCACCTAAAGATTGCAGGTAGGGCAATACTTCATTAGAGATGTATTCGCCACAGACTTTATGTTGCGGGAAAGGATGTTTTTCAAAAAGGGTGACTTTTACACCTGCTTTTGAAAGGTGGATGGCGGCAATTAATCCAGCAAGGCCACCACCTGCTATGATAACGTTATTCTGAAGAAGCATAGCAAGCAAAATGTGTACACTACAAACAGGCAGTGTACACATTTTGTTTGCTTATTTAATTATCCAGTAAGGCCGCTGCCTGCTCATCTAAGAACCAGGTAACATGACCATCAATGGGGTTAATTAACTGTGTAGGATATAAAGTTGGATTATTTTCTTCAGCCTCAATTACATTCTTCACCGCTTTAGCTTTACTTTCACCGAATACCAGAAAAGCAATGTTTTTTGCTTTATTAATCAGGGGTGCTGTAAAACTAATGCGGTAGGTAGAAAGTTTATCTACATAAACAGCATCAATATTTGCCTCTTTATTTCTGAGGATGTCTGTTTCAGGGAAAAGTGATGCTGTATGTGCATCATCACCCATGCCTAATAAGATAAGGTCAAAATTTAAATCGGCCGATTGAAAATGCCTGTCAATTGCTTTTTTATATTCTATAGCCGCTTTCTCCGGCGCTAAGGTAGTGTCTACATAAAAGATCTGTTCTGCAGGGATATTCAGCGGATCAAGCAAGCTTTCCTTAGCCATGGTGCCATTATAACTTTCATGGCCAGGTAAAACATTGCGTTCATCGCCAAAGAAAAAGTACACTTTAGTCCAGTCGATTTCCGTTTTGTAACGTGTAGCCAACAGGTGATACAGCTCTTTTGGGGAATTGCCACCAGTAAGTACAAAGTTGAAACAATCATGTTCCGCAATAGCTTTATTAGCTAACTTAATAATGTAAAGTGCAAGATCGGTAAGCAGCTGATCTTTAGTTTTATATATCAGTAAATTCATTTTTTTTGCTCTTTAAGCTTATTGCTAATCTTTATTTAAGGGTAAGGTAAACCAATGGAAGCCATCTCTTGCAATCAGGGCTTCGGCATCTTCAGGGCCCCATGAATCAGCGGTATAATTAGGGAAGCTGATAGACTTTTTGCTTTCCCAAGCGTTGATCACTGGCATTAACAGTTCCCATGCACTCTCCACCTGGTCAGCACGCATAAACTGCGTCTGGTCACCCGTCATGGCATCAAGCAATAACGTTTCGTAAGCTTCAGGGGTATCAGAGGTATAAGTTCCTTTGTAATCAAAAACCATATCTACAGGATTTAATACCATGTCTAAACCTGGTCTTTTTCCTTGCACCTGCAAACGGATGCTCATTTCAGGCTGAATGCTGATGATCAAACGGTTTTGTTGCCAGTGTTCTGTAACCGCAGAAGGGAAAATATGGTGTGGCACATCTTTAAACTGAATGGTGATTAAAGATGAAGTCTGAAATAAGCGTTTTCCTGTACGTACATAAAACGGGATCCCTTGCCAGCGCCAGTTGTCGACAAAGAATTTAATGGCTGCAAAGGTTTCTGTATTTGAATCCGGAGCAACACCAGTTTCATGCCTATAACCAGGCACTTCTTTACCTTCTACCCAACCTTTAGTGTATTGACCTCTAACGGTGCTTAAACGAATATCTTCAGGACCAAATGCACGCATGGCTTTCAATACATCTACTTTCTTGTTTCTGATCTCGTCGGCATCAAAATTAATCGGTGTTTCCATTCCAATTAAGCATAACAGCTGCAATAAATGGTTTTGAATCATGTCTCTCAAAGCACCAGCACCTTCATAATAACCACCGCGATCGCCAACACCCAGCTGCTCCGTAACGGAAATCTGAATGTGGTCAATATAAGTTCTGTTCCATAGTGGCTCCAGGAAAGAATTGGCAAAACGGAAAGCCATGATGTTTTGTACTGTTTCTTTACCCAGGTAATGATCAATTCTATAGATTTGTTTCTCTGTAAAAATGCTGGTCAGCAATTGATTTAATTCACGTGCCGTATCTAAATCACGTCCAAAAGGTTTTTCAATAACTATTCTGCAGGTATCTTCATCGCCGGCAAGTTTATAATCAGAAATGCATTTGGCAATCAGCGGAAAGAGGTCTGGTGCTACAGCAAGGTAATAAATGACCTGTGTATCTTTTCCGAATTCAGTTTTGAACGCTTCAATTTTATCCCTCAGCCCTTCGAATGTTTTCGGCGCTGAAACATCTACAGGTGTGTAATGTACATTATCTGTAAATTTACTCCACTTTTCTTTTACCGCTTTTCCGGTTCTTGAAAAGCTGTTGACGCCCTCCAGGATAAGATCGCGGTATTTCTGATCATCAAGTTCTTTTCGTGCTGTGCCAATGATGGCAAATTTCTCAGGCATATAGCCATCAGCGTAGAGATTATATAAAGCAGGCGCTAGTTTGCGCAAATTAAGATCTCCAGTACCACCAAAAATAACAAATATGGTAGATTTAAGACTGATCAATGTTTTCATAGTATGGTCTTACAAGGTAATTTGGTTCCAGATGGCGTGGAAAATTCCTTCCTCATCTGTACGTTCAAAAGTATGTGCGCCAAAGAAATCTCTTTGTGCCTGTATTAAGTTTGATGGTAGGTTTTTAGTTCTTAAAGAATCAAAATAGGTGAGGGTAGAAGCAAAAGCCGTAACCGGTAAACCATTGTTTACGGCAACGTTCATGATCTTTCTCAGTCCGGAGATGGTTTCGCTCAGCTTATCTTGAATATTGGCATCCATGTAAAGGTGCTCCAATGCAGGATTGGCTTTATAGGCCTGGTAAATATCTTCCAGCAGTTCAGCTCTGATGATACAGCCTCCGCGCCAGATTTTCGCAATTTCCTGAAGATCCAATTCATAGCTGTAAGTGTTAGACGCTTGCCATAAAAGGTGCAATCCTTGAGCATACGAAGAAATCATAGCAAAGTATAGCGCCTGTTCCATTTGAGCTTCAAATTCCTGGTGGTTTTCCGGAATATTGATTTCATGAGGAAAAGCTTCAGCAAGGGCAACTCTTAATTTTTTAAATTTAGAAAGGTCTCTGGAGCTTACGGCTTCGTTAATGGTAGGAATAGGCAATTGTAAATCCATTGACACTTGTGAGGTCCATTTGCCTGTACCTTTTGATTTGGCTTCATCTTTAACCATATCCACCATGAGGTTGCCGGTTTTTTCGTCAACGAAGGTAAAGATAGAGGCGGTTACTTCCATTAAAAATGATTGCAGGCGACCTTTATTCCATTTGTCAAAAAGCTGTTGAATTTGCTCATTAGAATAGCCTAATCCGTTCTTCATAATGTCGTAGCTTTCTGCCAACAGCTGCATCATGGCATATTCTATACCGTTGTGCACCATTTTAACAAAGTGACCAGAAGCACCGGGGCCAATATAAGTAACACAAGGTTCTCCATTAACTTTAGCAGCAATGGCTTCCAAAATGTCTTTCATTGCAGCATAGGCTGTTTTATCGCCACCAGGCATCATGCTTGGGCCAAACCTTGCGCCTTCTTCGCCACCAGAAATTCCCATGCCAAAGAAGTGAAGTCCTTTTTTAGAAAGCTCAGTAGCTCTACGGCTGGTATCGGTGAAATGAGAATTTCCACTGTCAATAATGATATCTCCCTGATCCAGCAAAGGCTCAAGTTCTTTAATCACACTGTCAACTATGGCACCTGCAGGAACCAATAATACAATTCTGCGTGGCAACTCCAGGCTTTGAATAAAATCCTCCAGGGAACTGAATCCCTTTAAATTATGCTTTTGACCAACTTCCTCAAGTGTCTTCAGCATTTTCGGGTCCTTATCGTAACCTGTTACTGAGAAACCATGGTCTGCCATGTTCAATAATAAATTGCGACCCATGGTACCCAGGCCAATCATTCCTAAAGTATATTTTTTCATTAGTGTTTATTTTATCGTTGATGAAGCTCTTATCAGCTAAGTTGTTGCTGTTTTTAACTAGCAAAGCTGATCATAATTTCATTTACTATATTTCTTATTTAAAAAGCATTTTTTGGATACATCGTAACCAGGTCATATTTTTCTGCTGCTTTCCATAACTTAGCGCCACCTTTTATCCCATCACGGTTGGAGACAATTTTAACGTTATCTTCTAATTTAAGGTCTATCAGTTTTGCATTTCCACCGCCAAGGTAGAGGTTATCGTAGTTAAAAACGTTTTTATAGATAGCTATTACTCTTTCTACACGTTCATTCCATTCTTTTACGCCTAATTTTTTGATAGCTTTATCGCCAACATAGTCGTCATAATCTTTAGTATTGGTGATAGGCATGTGTGCAAGTTCAAAGTGTGGCAGCAGCTCACCATCAAAAAGAAAAGCGGTGCCAAAGCCGGTTCCAAAAGTGACCACAATTTCAAAGCCCTTACCATCTGCCAGGCCTAAACCTTGCTGATCGGCATCATTAATTAAACGCACAGGTTTACCAATTAAATCGCTCACCATTTGTGCAAATTCTATATTTTGCCATTTCCCTTTTGCAAGGTTGGGTGCCGTATAGACTACACCGCGTTTAACATAACCAGGGAAACCAACAGAAATATGGCCAAATTCTCCCATGGTAGCGGCTAATTGTTTAATAACCACGAGTACTGCTTCCGGTGTAGATTTTGTAGGGGTAGGTAGCTTTGTGTATTCTGATAACGCTGTACCCGATGGACTTAACAGGCAGGCTTTAATATTCGAACCACCTATATCTATTGATAAGATGTTCATCATTTCTTTGTCCTGGTTGCTTGGCATTTATTTGTGATTAAGTAAATCTTTTTATTAATGTTCAAAATAACAAATTAATCAGCAGTAAACCTTATGTAAATAGCGAATATATTGTCACATTTCAGCATTCAAACAATTTGTAACTCGCTTTGTTGTTCTAATTAATAACTCCAATTAACTATTTGTTTGCCGTTACAAGAACATGGTATGAAAAAGTGCTTATTAATTATTGACGATGATGAGGATTTAGGTGAGGTTTTTCACGATATTTTTTCTGAAGATGATTATGATATCCATTTTTATTCCGGAACCGATGACATCTTCGATCTCCTGGAACAGCACCAGCCTAATCTCGTTATTCTGGATTACAACCTCAACGGAACGAATGGTGGTGAGTTATGTAAAAGAATAAAGAACAGTAATAAATACCATCATATCCCGGTAATGCTATTGTCTGCCTTTCCTAGGTTCATCTACCAAACTGAAAACTTTGGCTATGATGTTTTCCTGGAAAAACCTTTTGAAGTAGCAGAATTAAAATTAATTGTCGAAGATAAACTGAGCAATGAATGATAGAGAGAATGCCCTGTTTCGTGTGTTTTTAGAGAAAACACACCAGGGTCTTGTGTTTAAAGTGCTGGGTTCCTCGTTTGAGGTAATTTCAGCAGGCGATGATTTTCTGGCTATTTCTGGTTTTCAAAGAGAGGAAATGATAGGTAAAGAATTAGCCGACCTCCCATCAGCCCTTTTCCATCCTTCCACAAGAGATATCTTTGAAGGTATTTTATCACACAAACAAAAAGCATATATTAGTTCTTTTCTCCTAAAACCTGCCAGCCTTTTACCGGGCAAGTATGTTTCTGTAGAAATCACGCCAATCCTTAATCAATCGCAAAAAGTTAACTACCTTTTATACACCGTAATAGATATTGATCATGACCATAGAAAGGTCGAAGAAAAGGTAAACCGCAATTATTTCATGCAATTAATTGACCAGGCCCCTGTAGGGATCTGTATCCTTCGCGGCAAAGAATTAATCGTAGAGTCGGCAAATAACATGATGCTAGAATTGCTCGGCAAATCTGATGCTATCCTGAACTTACCCTTAGCGCTTGCCATACCTGAATTACAAGGTCAGCCCATTCTTAAAATGCTGGATGATGTATATACCTGGGGTGAAGCCCTGGTTGGCAACGAAGCAAAAGTGCTGCTTATTCGCAATAGCCAGTTGGAAACTACTTATTTTAATTTTGTCTATCAGCCACTTAAAAATGCGCTTGGCATCACTACAGGCATCATGATGGTGGCTACAGAAGTAACCCCATTGGTGTTGGTTAAACAACAGCTGGAAGAAAGTGTGGCCAGCTTTAAAAGTGTGGTGATGAATGCACACTATGCTTTATTGGTTATCAAAGGCAAAAATTGGGTAGTAGAAATTGCCAATGATCCATTACTTAAATTGTGGGAGAAAACAAAAGAGCAGGTTTTAGGTCTGCCTCTGCTTAAAATATTACCTGAACTTGTAGGACAACCTTTTCCTGAACACTTAAGAAGGGTAATGGAATCGGGCACGTCTTATGCGACCAACGAAGAAGTATTTTATTACCATACCTTTGAGGGGATAAAGAAGAAATATGTTAGCCTCTTCTATGATCCTATGCTGGATCCTGAAAAAAATGTGGTTGGCGTAATTGTTGGTGCGGAAGATATTACCGAAAGGGTAGAAAACAGGCTAAAAACGGAGCGTGCCGAAGAAATGTTAAGGATTGCTATAGAGTCAGCAAATCTAGGCACCTGGCATTTTGATCCCATGAGTAAAAGGCTGTCCATCTCACCAAGGCTTAAAGAGCTGTTTGGCTATAGACCAAATGAAAGGATCAACTCCCAATTGCTTCTGTCGCAAGTCACAGAAGAATATAGATATATGTTGCTGAGGGCGATTAAGACTTCTGTTTCCTATGGTGAACATTTCAATTTAGAGTTTTCTATTACCCGCAACCGAGATCGTAAATTGCGCTGGATGCATGCTACAGGTAGAATATACCGTGACAATGAGGGTAATCCGTACCGGTTTTCAGGTGTTTTAATGGATACCACGGAGCAAAAGCAGGATGAAATCAGGAAAAATGATTTCATCGCTATGGTGAGCCATGAACTCAAAACGCCGCTTACTTCTTTAAAAGCATATGTGCAGCTGATGGCCTTTAAAGCAAAGCAAAGTGGAGATGCCTTTACCGTAAAATCGCTCTCCAAAATTGATGGCCAGGTTAATAAAATGAACAATATGATCAGGAGCTTTCTTGACCTATCCAGGCTGGAAGCTGGCAAGCTCAACCTTTCTAAAGAATATTTTAAAATTGATGTGCTGGTTAATGAAATTATTGAGGAGGTTGCCCTTACTGACAAAACCCATACGATCTTGTATAATGACTGTAAACCTTTGTCTGTGTATGCCGACCGTGAAAAAATTGGTCAGGTCATCAATAATTTGCTAAGTAATGCCATTAAATATTCTGATCGTGGAACAACGGTTAAAATAACTTGCGAGTCTGAAGAAGGTATGGTGAAAATTGGAGTGAGAGATGAGGGGGTGGGGATTTCAAAAAAGGACAGTGAAAAACTATTTAGCCGCTTTTACCGCGTAGAGAACAGCCCTTTGAAAACGGTGTCAGGTTTTGGAATAGGCTTATACCTTTGTGCAGAAATTGTGGAACGCCACCAGGGAGCAATATGGGTGGAGAGCGAAGAAGGTAAAGGATCTGTATTTTATTTTACGTTGCCAGAATAATGGAGGTTAGGCCGCCATGTTATGTAGTGAAATAAAAAAGCCCTAAATCCGAAGATCCAGGGCTTTTTACTTGATTTTATGAATAATCAGCGGAGAGTGGGGGATTCGAACCCGCGGACCTTTAACAGTCAACAGTTTTCAAGACTGCCGCAATCGACCACTCTGCCAACTCTCCGGCGCAAAAGTACGAATACAGATCAATTCTACAAATTTTTAAATTGAATAATTGCTATCCTTATTGGTTGTCAGGCTAATAAAATGTTAATTGGCTTCTTTATGAGCTGCAATAGCTTCCCACCAATTGCTAAAAACCTGTTTATCGTTGTCCAGATCCACAATTTCTCCAATTATTGGTGTAACCAGCGGCAGATGGTTAGTATTGTATACCGCTAACTTCTTGTAAGGCTCATCCCAGGCATGACCACCTAAGTTAAATTTACCAGCATGTACAGGCAACACGCGTTTGGCTTTTAAATCTTTTGCTACCTTAAAAAACTCTTCTGGCAAAGTATGAATATAGCTCCATGCCTCATTGTATTGACCGTTTTCTAATATGGCTAAATCGAAGCTTCCAAATTTTTCACCTATTGCAGCAAAATGTTTATCATAACCACTATCGCCACCAATAAAGATTTTTCTAAGGGGAGTTTCTAATACATAGGAAGTCCACAAGGTGTTATTGGCAGAAAGGCCTCTGCCAGAAAAATGACGTGCTGGCGTCAAATAAATGCGGATCTGGTTGGCTAAATCTATTGCATCACCCCAATCTTTTTCTATAATGTGTGCTGCTGGATATCCCCATTTTTCGAAATGAGCACCTACACCTAAAGGACAGATCACCTGACCAACTTTGGGCTGCAGCTTTTTAATGGTTTCAAAATCTAAATGGTCATAATGATCATGACTGATCAGCAGGTAATCAATTGCAGGCAAATCTTCTACTTGATATTTGGTTGTGCCAATAAAAGCCTTATTCATCATTTTTATGGGCGAAGCATAGCCACTCAATACTGGATCTACCAGAAAGGTTTTTCCTTCTACCTGCATGAGGTAAGACGAATGACCAAACCAAATCAGTACATTAGCCTGTGGAGGTAGTGCTTTTAAATCTGTTTTAACAGAGGGAATGCTATCCTTGGGTGACTGATTTTTTGAGCTCTTAAAGAAAAAGTTGTAAAATACAGAGGTGTAACTATAGCCTTCTGTTAAAGTAGGCGTAGGACTTGAATTTTGAAACTTCCCATCTCTGTAATTTTTAGATTTTTTAATCAGCTCCAAACGTTTACCACTTGGCTTTGCACCAAAGGTTTCTTGTTGTAGGAAGAGGTAAGTTCCGATGACCAGAACGATGACGATTGTAAAAAAGATATACACTGCTTTTCTCATTTGAAGTTTATCTTACCTTTAGGCAAGAGGGATTATTTTATTTGTTGTTTTTATTACGTTCGCGGTATGGTGTAGCAAATCGGGTATGAAATTCTTGTTTAGAATCATGAATAGAGCTCACCACCCTTAGTTTATGCAAAGACCAGATATAGTACCAGGCAAAGTCAATCTGATAGTTCAAAAAACCTGTACGCGCACTTTTGGGGTAAAGATGATGGTTGTTATGCCATTCGCCGGCAACAATACCCGGCCAAAGCTGGTTAATAGACATGTCCTTACGGTTGAAATCTGTGCCTTGTTTTCTTTTGTCCTGTCCTTTGCCATGTCCTTCATAATTAAAAGTACGGACACCAACGGCCCAAAAAGCTGCTGCGCCAAATATGGTACAAACAAGGGCAAAACCACCAATCAGGTAGAAACAGGTAAACCAGAAAGCCCAGTTCAACATACAGCTTAAAATGGCTATAATAGGGTTGGTAATGGAACCCCATTTTTGATAAGCGCGAAAACTATTGGTGCTTACGCCAGTATGTTTCATCAGGCCCACAGCCTTTGCATAATCTTCTCTAGATAGGTTTTTAGCTATAGGCTGGTGATTAACATCGGCCAGAAAGCAATATAAAAAACCTGCAGAAGCATTATAAGGATCGCCCGGCTGATCTGACCTGGCATGGTGTACATGGTGTGAGATGACATAAATTTCTTCAGGAATCATGCTGATAGTGAGGTTTTGTGTCAACACTTTCCAGAAACTATTCTTAAAAGTATAAGCACCATGCGTACAATAACGGTGATGCCAGATGGTGCCGTGGGTACCCATAGCAATCATGCTGTAAACAAAAAAGACAAGAAATAAGCTAAGGCTGAAAAATTTAAATAAAAAGAGGAAAAATAAAGGGGCTAAAATAATTACCCTGATCCAGCTAAAGAAAGGAAGCCAGTTTTTGCGGTCCCGAAAAACATTTAGTCGTCTAAAAAACTCTTTAAAAATCTGTGCTGCTGTAGGTTTAATAAGCTTTCCATTATGGTCTGCCCAGCCGTATGCAGGTGGTTCTAATACATTGTCCAAAAAGGCCATTCATAAATAATTTGTGGAATATACAATAGAATATTGATAAACAAGATTGGTACCTGAATATAACCTCAATGTAAAAATGTTTTAATATGGTCAATAACTTAATTTTAAAAAACCGAAACCAAAGCACACCACAGCTGTTGTAAAATAAATATTTGTATTATGGAAAATCAAAATCAAAATTTCGGAGAAAACCCGGTTCAGGATATCAATAAAGTAAACCCTCAGGAGCAAAATGAAAAAGAATGGGATGACACCTCTTTAGCCACCGATGGCCCTGTTAGCCAGAGTGAAGGGAATGGTGATGCTGACCTGGATGATACAGATGAAGATACCGATTTAGATGATGACAATTATGGTCTTGATGACGATGACATTAGTTCTGATTCAGCAGATGATTTAGATACAGATGATGATGATGAGCTCACCGCGCTGGATGACCTTGACGACCTGGATGAGGATGATGAGGAGGACGATAGCGACTCCTTGTAAAATAACCTGTACCGGTAATCTTATCAATAATCGGTACAGGAATTTGCTACAATAGCATTAGTTAGTGTTTGGTGGGTACTAGTATCTTGCTATTGCTGGGGGATTTGAGAGCATAAGTTTCATTCTATGTATTAAATCTTGTAAGTCAAATGGTTTAGAAATAAAAGCATCACAACCATAGTTGCCCAGCGATTTGATCACCTTATCATAAGCTGATAAAATAATAACTGGTAAATTTCTGGTTGCCTCGCTATTTTTTAAAGCAGAACACATTTCACCGCCGTTTGCACCCTCCATAATATAATCGATAATCACCAGGTCTGGTTGGTGAGTGGTAACCAATGAATGGATGTCATCTGTATGGTTACTCGTTTTAACATCAAAGCCAACATATGCCAACGCTACAGAAAGTATCTCTAATAAATCTATATCGTCGTCAATCAATAAGATTCTCTTCATAAAAATGATGTATTTTAATTCTTTAGTATAACACATACCAAGAATGCCATTTCCTATACTACAAAAGTACCATGAAATATCTACCTCAAAACAGTAGTATTACGGAATTGTTTGGGGTCAAATACTGGATTTTTATTGCCCAACATGTTAGTTTTTTATAATTTCCATAGCTTTTTCCAGGTATTCATCCCGTCCTTCCTTAATTCCTTGGATAGTTTCTTCTACAAAAACATCTGGCTGGATGCCTATGCCCTGTAGTTGACCCCCATCATGTTGTTTAACACGCATACCGGTAAACCTGAT
>NZ_JAZQPU010000118.1:0-3878 GCF_045628745.1 Pedobacter sp. | reverse complement strand
CGTGCAGCTGGTAATTTCAATGATCCATCAACAAGACCTGTGGTCATTACCCGTTTTTCTGATGTTTACATGATTGCTGCAGAGGCTGCCTTTAAAGCTGGTAACCTACAGAATGCCGCAAATATGTTAAATGTTGTCAGACAGCGTGCCGCTTTTCGTAAAACAAATACTGCAGCACAAAATGCTGCTGCTGTAATAGCAAATACCATTACGGCGGCTGATGTAACGATTGACTTTATTTTGGATGAAAGATCAAGAGAGTTCTTTGGAGAATGGCAACGTTGGATGGATCTTGTAAGAACCAAGTCTCTAGTAAGACGAGTTACAGCATGGAATCCTGAAGCTGCACCTTATATTAAAGAGTTCCACAATTTAAGGCCAATCCCTCAATCTCAGATTGACAGGGTAGCACAAGGGCCAAAATTCCCTCAAAACCCTGGTTATTAATTAATTTAATTTTCAAAAGAGCCGGTGATTATGGTATGGTCCCAAAAAGTTGGACAGATTAATAATTAAGTTTTTTGTAAAGAGCCCGGTATTCCACTGGGCTCTTTTATTTTTACTGAGAATTTTCATTTGTGAAGTAATGAAGAGAACGGGAGAAGCACAAAAACTTCAGCTCACTGCAGACCTTTCAACTATTCTGGGTGATGGGTAAGATCTTCATTTGCAACTGTTAAGTAACAGATCAAAAATGACTGATGGTTCGCTTTTTAGCTCATCAACGCAATGCTTTCAATGGCCTTGGCCTGGTGATTGTTCACGCAATAAATGGTCAAAGGAACAATTAGAGTAACTGTAAAATCAAACTTCCAGTTTATTGATTCAAGGAAATTAGGATCATGAACAATAAAAAACCTGCATCCAACTTTGGTGCAGGTTATTTGTGTTAAATAGCCTTAGTTTCTGAATTAAATAAAGTTTAATTTTCCTTTAAGGAAGCCTTAGTTTTTAATTATAGAGGCCTCGAAAGGTGCAGCTGGCAATTGTTCTTTGTTGTATAAGTTGGCCTGTTCAGGATTGTCAGACCAGCCATATCTCACTGAAACAGGGTTCATAACCTTGTCGCTCCACACAATAACCTGGTTGCCGCGAATCTTTGCTTGAGCCCAAACATATTTCTTGTCTTTGCCAGCAATAGCAAAGTGTTTCAAATCTTCGTTGCCTTTTGCAACCAAGCCAGAACCAGTATTTGAAAAACTAAGCACTAGCTGTCTGCCATCCAACTGGAGCTGTTTGAACATCGGACCAGAATATACCGTTGATTGATCACCATAGGCCAGGTGTGAAGCTTGTAAGAACAGTCTTTTGGCAACATCTTTCTTGTTTAACGGATGTATATCGTTCCATTCTCCCAAATCAATACCCACAGCCATTGCAGTATTTTTAACAGACAAGAGTTTACGCTGTTGCTCTCTCAATTCTGCCCATCCGCTCTCAGCAGGCATAGTTTTCTGCTCCATATAATTAGGGAGCTGCATGTAAATAAAAGGAAGGTCACCTTGGTTAAAGCCTTTACGCCAGTCGGCTATGAGGGTTTCCATTAAATCAAAATACGCTGAAGAGTTGCCCGTATTTGATTCTCCCTGGTACCAGATAACACCTTTGATGCGGTAATTTTGAAGAGGAGCGATCATCGCATTAAAAAGACCCGCAGGCATCCACCTCACAAAAGTTTGCCCTGGGGAAGGATCCATTTGAGCGCCAAGCCTATAAAGCCATGGTCCGCGAAGGCTGAGTGTGTCTTTGCCTGCCATCAATTGATAGGGCTTGTCTAGCACAAAGCCGCCCTTGCCACTGTTGTTGATCACTTTAACAACCATTGTATTGTTGCCTTCTTTTAAAACACCAGCGTTTAATAAATACCGGCGTGGTGGATATTGGTAACTTGTGGTACCCACCAATTGACCATTGAGAAATACAGAATCGGCGTCTACAATTCTACCTAAGAGCAATTTGGCGCTTTTGCCGACCATTTCTTTTGGTATATTGATCGTTTTTTTAAACCAGACCACGCCATTTACCTGACCTAAAGATTGATCGGCCCAGTAACCCGGAATGTTCATTTCCATCCAATCCTTGTCGCCAGAGGTTACTGAAGAAATGCTCCACTTGTCTTTTATGCCCTGATCCTTTGAATTTAAGAGACCATACCAGGCTGCCGATTTAGCTTTGTCATTCTGCTCTACCTGTGCAATTAAGTTTGGATCTTTAAATCGTTGTGTTTCCGCAGCATATTCAGGGAACTTTTGCAATGCTGTTTCACTGATCCATGACTGTGCCGGTGAACCTCCAAGGGCGGCATTGATGATGCCAACAGGGGTGTTATATTTCTTTTGTAATTCAAGGGCAAAGAAATAGGCTACTGCAGAAAAGCTCAATACACTTTTTGATGTTGCTTGTTCCCAGCTAGCCTTGGAAATGTCATCCCGTTGATGGTTAAAGTCATATTCATCAGGAACAAGAAATTGCCTGATGGTGGGGTGGTTAGCCTGTGCAATCACTTCTGGATATTTGTCGATCAGCCTTTCCATTGTTAATTCCATGTTCGACTGTCCGCTGCAAAGCCATACATCACCAAAAAGAATGTCTTTTACGACAAGCTGGTTGCTTGCCGTAAAGGTCATTTCATAAGGTCCACCAGCCTTTTGTGGCGGCAAGTTGATCTGCCACTTGCCATCCTGGGCGGTAATGGTCTGGTAGGTTTTTTTGTCGAATTTTAACCTGACCAGTTCATTAGGTTGTGCCCATCCCCAGATTTTTGTAGTCGCCGCTCGTTGCAAAACCATGCCATCGCTAATGAGCTTTGGCAGTTTGATTTGTGCAACGAGGGGGGAGGTACATAAAAATAGAGCGGATAAAATATACAAGTTTCTACGTCGCATCATATCAGTTGAATAATTATTTCAAATCTTCTGTTTGTTATAGACTTTTTTATTTGATGATCGGTTCAATCAGCTTGATGCTTCCATCAGCAGCATGTTCCAATGGTGTTACTTTAATATTTCTAAGGTGTGTTTTATTAGAGAGCTGTGTATCGTGGTAAAATAAAAACCATTTGCCTTTTACTTCTACAATAGAGTGATGTGATGTCCAACCCTGAACAGGATTCATGATGATACCCTGGTAAGTAAACGGACCCATAGGATGATCTCCTGTGGCATAGGCTAAATAATGAGTATCGCCTGTAGAGTAGCTGAAATAGTATTTTCCTTTGTATTTATGTAGCCAGCTTGCTTCAAAAAATCTTCTGTCGTGGTCTTTAGTTAGCAGTTCTTTTCCATCTTTATCTAAAATCTTCACCTCTTTAACATCTCCATCAAAGCTCAACATATCAGCACTCATTTTGGCCACTTTAGGGGCTAAAGCAGGTGAATCTTCTTGTTGACTGTCAGTTTTGGATCCATTAGCATCATATTTACCATCTTTCCATCTTTGCAGCTGTCCGCCCCAGATGCCGCCAAAATACATATAGCTTTTTCCATCAGTATCTGTAAATACAGCAGGGTCAATGCTTAAACCTCCGGGGATAGGTTGTGCTTCCGCTTTAAAGGGACCTGCAGGTGTTTTTGAGGTGGCTACACCAATTCTGAAGACCTCATTTTTGTCTTTTACGGGGAAATACAAGAAATACGTACCGTTTTTATAAGCCGCATCAGGTGCCCATAATTGTTTGCCCGCCCATGGAATATCTTTGATTGATAAGGCAACGCCATGATCTGTTACCTTACCATTAATGCTGTCCATGGAGAGGATATGGAAATCCTTCATGGCAAAATGCTCACCCATGTCATTTTCAGGCGTTCCAGCATCAATATCATGAGAGGGATAGATGTAAACTTTCCCATCAAACACATGTGCAGATGGGTCAGCTGTAT
>NZ_JAZQPU010000117.1:0-7317 GCF_045628745.1 Pedobacter sp. | reverse complement strand
ACTTGATTGTGCTTGTGTAATGCTTGTCTGACCAAAAGAAATTGATATGTTGGTTGAATTTAATGCTATTTTCTCTGTTATGGCTGTCCCATCTGGAGCAGATTTAATCACATAAATTTCATTAACTGTAGCTGGTATTTCGGCTTTGAATTTAAAGGCATTAAGAAGGGTAGCAGAACCTTTAGCTATAATGGTGCCTCCAGATGCAGGATTACCGATATAGGCCTCAATCACATGAATTGCGTTATCAAACCGAGCATCATGTACAGCAATAGAAAAATTGATATCTCTAGCTGTAGTCCATTTAAAGTCGCCTGGAATAGTTAATGTATTGATATTTTGATTAGCGATAGCATCGTCACCTGCATTCTTTTTGCAGGAACTAAACATAACGCATAAGCAAAGAAAAGTAAAGAGTAATTTTGTTTTCATACAATATATAATAATAGTACAGCAGTAGTCAATCTTTATACCGCATTTTATAAAAAAGGAAATAAGTGTTGTTTGCTGCTTAAATGGTAAAAATGGATAGTTGGAAATTTTAAATCAATTAGGGGTGGGGATAATTTTCCCCATGACGGGGAAAATCCTTTTTGGCGTTTATTACAACTTCAAATTTACAATAAACGAATTCTCCAACAACTCTGGATTATGCTGATATTCAAACCCATCTGATGCCATGGTAATAATATACAAGCCAAAATGCTCTGGCAAATTTTCTACATTCATGTCCTCCTTAAAATTATCTACAAACTTAAATCTGTACTGGTCAATAATTTCGATATCATGACTTTTATTCTCAGCGAAGCTCACATTGATATTTTTATCTGCGACTTGGAAAGGCAGCTGCTCTTTACCTGTAAAGCGTATTTGTAAACCAATATCTATTTTCTCTATCGTTAGGCGGGGATGATCAATAGTCAGCCTGATCAGTGCATCTGGGTCTGTAGAATGTTTAATGGAATTGGTAACCAGCTCCATCACGATTAATTTAATTTTGCGCTGCATTTTTGAAGTCAATGCAACATGTTTGGAGAGTTCCGCTAATACTTCTAGCGTATAGCTATGAATGTCATCAGGATCATTCGGTATTTTAAGGCCAATTTTTACCATAGCTTGCTCGTTATTAAAACTTCTCAAGAGAGAGGGCTAAACTAGGCTGTAAGATAAAGATCTTGTCTAAACGAGTCAGCTCGAATAGGTTGAAAATATCGTCATTAAGATCCGTAATGACCAATTTGCCTTTCAAGGGTAATAGTTTTTTCAAAATGGCAACCAAGGCACCTAAAAAGGAGCTGTCTAAGTATTCTACATTTTTAAAAGAGATGACCATGTTTTTTGTGCCATTTTCAATTTCCTCAAACACCAGCTCTTTAAAGGCTTCTGATTTAGAGAGGTTTGCTTCTTTGTTTTCAATAACGATGACTAAAACTTCATTGATGATTTCTTTACTTAGCTTCATTGACTTTTCTTTTAATGATGATGATACTGCAATCATCTACCTGGGAGGTATGTTTATTAAATAATTGGTTTACTATGTTTTCTGTTGGCTCATGCTGTTCTTTAAGCTGATGAAGCTTTTGTTTAAGCAAGTTCATGTCTGACCTCTTTACGCCATCTAATTCAAAATCTATAATTCCATCAGTGATGAGGTACAGCTCTTCTTCTTTTTCTATTGTTACAGCAATTTCATTATAGGTGCCTTCTTCTGAGAAGCCTAATAATATGCCTTCCGACTGGTAAGATATTAAATCTTCCTTATCTTTTTCGTATTTCAGCAGGGGCAAATCGCCAGCACCGGAATAAGTGATCTTGCAACTTTCATCGTCTAGCAAAACAATGCTGAGGGTGGAGAAAATATCACTCAGAAACTCATCCGCATGTACCACCCTGTTTAATTTTTGCAAGATCGTAGGTAAGGAAAATTCGCCGTCGAAAACACATAAACGAATCGCCGAGCGTACGTAGCTTAAATAGCTGAAAGAAAAAAACCACGCACCCCATTTTTTGCCCATCACATCGCCAAGGATAACAAAGGTATACCTGTCATTAATCTTAATGAAATCAATAAAATCTCCTCCGGGTTGTTCCTGGTAACTCTGGTTATAATAGTGAATGCTAAAGTTATTCAAAATTGGCGCTTCCTTTGGGGTATTCCTGAGATTTAGCTTTTCTGCAATTCCTTTTACTTCGCTTAAAGACCTTTCATAATGTTCGCGCACGGCAAGCATCAGGTTGTTGATCTTTGAAAGGATACGCATTGGTGGCACATCCTTAGCCATATAATCTATAGCTTTTAAATCCAGTCCCTGTTGTATAAAATGTTCATCGTTAACTGAGGTCAGAAATAAAAACGGGACATTTTTTAACAAGTCGTTTTTAAGTAGACGTTTTCTGAATTCAAAACCGTTTTTATCAGGCATCTCATAGTCAGAAATAATCAAATCAGGAATGTCGAAGTTTTTAAGAATTACCTCGGCCTCATCCACAGAAAGCGCAATGCGACACAGGTAGCCATTATTACTCAAAAGCTTCTCATACAGCTTTAATTGAAAAAGATCGTCATCAACCAGTAAAACGGTTTTATTCATGGGTACTTGGTTTTGTAATTGATTTTACAATAATATATATGCCTACCGCTACAATAATCAACGAAATTAAGTCCATTAAAGTAACGCCGTCATTTGGGTTGAAATAGAATATCGTGAACATCTCAAAATAGGGAGGTGCGGGCATGATAATCATTGCAAAACCTAAAGTAACAAATAAAAAACCTATAAATATTTTAATGAATCGAATTATTTTTTCAGATATAGTAAATTTATGTTTTTGTTTTGAGTCTAAGTGATTATTTATCAACAAGAATTCAAGCTGGTTTAACTGTTCCAGCTTGTCAATATCAGCTTCGGAAACTTCCTGCAGTTCTTTAATCAGCGATTTGCTGCTCATTCTCTCGTCAAGTTCGCGGTTAATTCGGGTCTGTAAAAGCTTAATGTTGTCTGAATCAATAGCACTATCTTCAAGCAAGTTCATTAACTCACTTAACTTCTGATTTATTTCTTCATCTTTGTTTTCGAGTTGCTTAATCTTTTGTAAAGATTCTGCCAGTTTACTTTTATTCGCCAAGTTAATATATTTGATCGCTATGCATACAAATCTAACATAATGTCGCTAGTTTCTATTATAACTGTAAATTACAATCAGCCTCAAGCAACATTAGACTTACTGAAATCCATTAAATTGAATGATGTTCATGCTAATTTAGAAATAATTTTGGTTGATAATGGCAGCGTCGAAAATAAGGAAGCCGATTTTAAGGCCTGCATGAAGGATGTAATTTATATCAGGTCTGAAAAAAACCTTGGTTTTGCGGGGGGAAATAACCTGGGAATTGCAAAGGCTACAGGAGATTTTCTTTTTCTGGTTAATAATGATACTGAGTTTACGCCCAGATTAATTGAAACCTTGGTCGGTTCACTACAAGAGCATCCTGAAGTTGGCATTATCTCTCCAAAAATAATGTATTTTGACGAGCCTGATGTAATTCAATATGCAGGCTTTACACCAATGAATTATTATACCTGTCGTAACCAATGTATTGGCCAGTTTGAAAAAGATAAAGGTCAGTATGATGACATAGTGGCTTCTACAGGATTTGTTCATGGTGCTGCCATGATGATTTCCAGGGCTGCACTTGAAAAAGCTGGCGCCATGGCAGAAAATTTCTTTCTGTATTACGAAGAAATGGACTGGTGTGAAAGAATAAGGGAGGCTGGTTTTTACATTTGGGTCAATACTCAGGCTACTATTTTTCATAAGGAATCTTTAGCTGTAGGTAAAAACAGCCCCTTAAAGGCTTACTTTATGAACCGCAACCGCATTTTGTTCATCAGAAGAAATGCTGGATTTTTTCAACGCAGCTTCTTTTATGCTTACTTTTTGCTGTTTGTAACGCCCCGAAATTGTTTGAAGTACATCAGGGAAAAGGATTCTTCTTTTATAAAGGTTCTTTTTGAGGCCATTACATGGAATTTAACCAATGCTGTTCACAGTAAAAACTTAGGCTATTCTTTAAAATAAATATATGATCATCATCTTCTGGATTTCCCTTTTCCTGATCTTTTACACCTTTTTTGGCTATGGTATACTCTTACTGATCCTGGTAAAGCTCAAAAGAATCTTTTATCCTGCACAAAGAAAACAATATGCCTTTGAAGAATTGCCAACCTGCACATTAGTGGTGGCGGCTTATAATGAAGAGGATTTTTTAACTGATAAAATAGCAAATACTCTTGCACTTCGTTATCCGGCGGATCGTTTGTCTTTTGTATTTGTAACCGATGGTTCTACAGATGCGAGTCCTGAAATTGTTTCCCGATATCCTCAAATCAAACTTTTACATTCTCCTGCACGAAAAGGCAAAATAGCAGCTGTACATCGTGCAATAGAAGAAATTACCACAGACCTTATTGTTTTCACTGACGCAAATACTTTTTTAAATGAAGATGCACTGGTTAACTTGTGTAGGCATTATGCAGATGAAAAGGTAGGGGCCATTGCTGGGGAAAAAAGGGTGATGGTAGAAGAAAATGCAGATGCAACGGCAGGAGAGGGCTTTTATTGGAAATACGAGTCTAAGTTAAAAGCATGGGACTCTGAACTGTATTCTGTTGTAGGGGCCGCAGGTGAATTATTTAGTATCCGTCGTCGCCTCTATGAACCTGTACCGGTTAATAGTGTGCTGGATGACTTTATGATCTCCATGCGCATTGCAGAAAAAGGTTTTGTGATTGTTTATGAGCCAGATGCGTATGCGCTGGAAAGCTCATCGGCAAATATTACAGAAGAGCTGAAACGTAAAATACGTATTGCTGCCGGTGGCATACAATCTGTAATATGGTTAAAATCTTTGCTTTTTCCTTTGAAGTACCCTGTATTATCATTTCAATACATTAGCCACAGGGTATTAAGGTGGACCATCACTCCATTTTTGATGATCCTGGTATTTGTGCTTAATATAGTATTTGTGTGCTTGGAGTTAAGTAATCTTTATCTCGTGTTGCTTACTGCACAAATTGTATTTTATCTTTCAGCTTACTTGGGGAAAGTAATGGAGTCTAAAAAGCTGAGGGTAAAAGTCCTATTTATTCCTTATTACTTTTGCGTAATGAATTATGCCGTAATGGCTGGCCTGTTAAGGTTTTTCTTCGGCGGTCAGTCGGTAATATGGGAGAAAGCGATAAGAAAGTAATTATTTCTTATCGCTTGGAGTTGTTGGCTTTTCTGGTGGAGTGGAAACAATCTCACCGAATTCATTAACGTAAGCCATCATGCTTTCCAATGAACCATCGTTAGGGTTTTGTTGGCGTTCTTGCTTGCGCTGTAATTTATCTTCTTTTTTCTTCTGTCTATTCTTTTCCAACTGTTTCTTCATGAAGGTTGCCTGCGATTTTGCCATATTATATTATTTAAGTGAGAAATAACTGTTCCTGGTTTTTTTTCTGCCCATCAAATGAGATGCACTTGAGTGATAGGCTATTCGCGAGATGCAACGGATCAAACCAGGTGAAAACAGTTTAATTTTTATTCCGTTTTGATGCAAATGTACTAATTTCTATTGAATAAATTACATGCCTAGTGTCAACTTGTACTGGATATAACATTGTGCCTTGATCAATTTTGTTGTCGGTGTTCTCCTTAATCCGGAGATGACATAGGTCAATGTGCCTGCATTTATTTCCTGATTAACCTCTTCCATTCTGGCTATAGGGAGTGAAATGGCATCACTGGCTTGCATAGCGCTGTTGTTGATTACGCCTAGCTCTATCAATTTGTTGTCGGTTTTCTGAACTTTCAGTTTAATGCTTTCAAAGGCTTTCAATGTATTGGTAAGGTCTTCTTCTTCACCGGCTTCTACTTCTTCCTGCCCTGGTATTTCAATGGCGAAGCCAGAAACACGAATGGACTTTAAGTCTGCTAAAGTAAAGCCTGGAGCCCCTTCGCTGATCACCTGGTTTAAATCTGTGGGCGTTTTTAAGGTCGCCAGTGCTAGTGTATCTGTAATATCGCTACTGATGGGGATATCAAATGCGATGGCACTGGTGGTAACCACTAAATCTCTTTGAATATTTTCTTTAGTTCCACAGGCTACTACCAGGGTAAGTAGCAAAGAAAGCAGATAGATGTATTTATTTTTTACCATTTAAAACTGAACTTAAGTTGGGTTTGATGCCTATAGATAATGGGAAAGATTGAAAACGTCGGTCCTGAATTTTATTAAATCCCCGCATGAATGAGCCCTCCAAAAATACAGAAACTTTACCAAAACTATACTCTGCGCCAAGGCCTGTTTCTAACATAGTCATGGTGTTGGTTTTATTGTTAAAAGTAGCTATCGCATTTGAGGGGGAAAGTTGTACTTCGGGCGTTAAAATAAAGCCACCGCCACCACCTACAAAACCATAGAACCCGAACTTGCCGACTATCTTTCTATACCCCAAGGCAAGGTTCAATAAATAGGTGGTTACCCTTCCATTGTTTACCAATGTTCCAAAGCCAGCTTCTAACGTTTGTTGCTGGTATTTATAAGCATGCAGACTTAGTTTTGGGTACAGAAAAAGACCGTCATTTCCCAGGCCAAGGTTAATACCTAGAGTGGTGGAAAACTTCGGCTCGAGGTATTCACTAGTCTCGCCAACGGGAATTGAAAATCCAATTCCACTGGAAGAATACAGCTTGTCGGGACGCTCATATTGCGCTTTTGTTACGCTTGAAATTTGAAGGAAAAATAGGACTAAAAACAGGTTGAGGTAGTACGGTTTGTTTTTCATATAGCGTTTATTTTATGTACCCACAAGGCCTGAATTGCTTGCTTGTTTTATAAAACATGGTTATGGTCATAAAGTTTGAATTCGAGCTTTAATTGTCAAAACAATATTAAATTTGGCTATTTGATAGTGCCATATAAAATATCGCAGGAAAATTAAATAATTGTTTATCAGGTAGTTGTGTAAACTAATTTTAACTAATTATTTACTTGACTGTTTATTTACTGTGCTTTTAGGTGTAAATATACAGAATATAATTTTGTTTATGTGTATATATTATTGTTCTACAGCCATTTATATAATTCAAATACACCTTTACTGTTGTCTCTTGTAGGCCGCTGAGAAGTCTGTTCTCATGGTTTTAAATCGTGCTACAACCGTTGCGATAAACTCTTCATCGAGCATGGCAAAGATTTCATTTGCACCTCCTCCGGTGAGGTCAAGTTCTGATAGTTTATAACTTTGTTCCAGGCTTCCCTGCTCAAATTTA
>NZ_JAZQPU010000116.1:0-24694 GCF_045628745.1 Pedobacter sp. | reverse complement strand
TTGGTTTTTTAGGGGTAGTGGTATATACACGTGTACATACACCTCTTCGCTGTGGACAGCTGTCCAACGCAGGAGACTTACTCTTGAACTCCAGTGCTACTCTACCTTTTCTAACTAATTGTTGAATGGTTGGCATTGTTTATTTGTTTTTCTATTAATATTTAAAAACTTTACCCCTAATAAAGGGACTGCAAAGGTAAGAGAATAAGATTTATAAATCAAGGACTTATAACAAATAAATCTACCCATTGCTTGGCGTCTCTTGCAAGGATCGGAAAGTGTGACTCAAGCCAACAAGCTGGCTGCTATTGCGATCAGTTTTTTGACAATTAAAAGGTTTAGTGAAAAGTATCCAGGTATAATTTCTCTACCTTCTTACGGGCCCAGTCGGTTTTACGGAGAAATTTAAGGCTGGAATTCATTGTAGGGTTATTGTTAAAGCAATCTATACGCACCAGTTTACCCATTTCGGGCCATCCATAATGCCAAACCAGTTGCTTCACTATAAACTCAAGCGTTTTACCATGTAGCGGGTTGTTTGCTTGTTCTTGTGCCTTTTCCATAGTGTAAAATTAGCAAGTAATAACTAAATTTGAACTATGCAAGTAAAATTAGGTGATTTTGTTCGTTTTGTCGACGAGAATATTGAGGGTTATATCACCCGAATTATTGATAAAGACATGATTGGTGTTACCGATGCTGATGACTTTGAAATACCTGTACTGGCTTCCAAAGTTACGCTGGTACATGGCGAAATTCCAGATGAAAACAACCTGGTTCAAAACAGAACACAAGCTGTTGTTCCTGAAGCGGAGTTTATTAAAGAAGGCGTTTACCTTGGTTTAGTGAGCGATCAACATAGCAATGTTATTGCGCATTTTCATTTGGTTAACGATACCTCTTTTCAGTTTTTGCTGGCTTTCAGTTCAGAAAAAGGCGAACACTTCAGGGGTGAATTTGCCGGTGTTATCCCTCCACATTCGGCAGTTAAAATTTTCTCCGCAAATATGGGCGATATTCAATTATGGCCTAAATTCAGGTTAGAAGCACTTTATTTTACACCAGCGAACGTGGAACCGAAGGCTCCACTATTGTTCCACCAGTCAATTAAAGGTAAAGATCTTTCTGTAGCTAAAACAGAAATTGCTTTACTGAAACAAAAAGGATGGTTAATCCGCCTGGATGTACCACCTGCAGTATTAGATGCTCAAAAACTAAAAGAAAGTTTTTTTAAATAACATCAAAAAGCCACTAAACTTAAGGTCTAGTGGCTTTTTTCCGATGTATTTGCTCCCTCTAAAGTAGGTTTTACAATTTGTATGCTGCCATCCGCATTAAAAGTAAGTTTATCCATACACACTTCACGGTAAAAACCTGCTGCTCTACCTACTTTTTGTCCATTAGGATAAGAAAAGCGGTGGTAAATGATATACCATTCATCTTTACCAGGAATTTGGATCACACTGTTATGGCCCGTACCATAAATACCCTGTGCTGTATCTTTACTCAAGATCAGGTTGTTTTCCTTCACGGTAATTTTTCCAAGTGGTGAAGTTGACGTTCCATACCTTACCCTGTAATCTTCACTTCTGGTATCACCCTCAGACCATAAGAAATAATAAATACCATTTCGGTAAAACACTTCGGTTCCCTCTCTGAAGGTACGGTCGGGCGTAATGATCTTCAGTTTGCTCTGGTCAAAAGAAACCATATCTTCATTCAATTCAACACCCGCAATATAGCCATTACCCCAATAAAGGTAACTTTTACCTGTTTGTGGATCAGTAAAAACATCCGGATCAATTTCTTGTCCTCCTTTTATACCTGCAGGTTTTTCAGCTACCAGCGCTTTGCCACTATCTTTAAAAGGTCCAGCCGGATGGTCTGCCACGGCTACTCCAATTTTCTGTGCTGCTGTATAATAATAGAAGTATTTATAGGCGCCATTAATTTTCTTTTCAATGGCTGTTGGTGCCCATGCATGTTTTTGTGCCCAGCTAACGTCTTTAGGCAAGTCCAAAATTACCCCTTCATCTTTCCAGTTCACAAGATCTTTTGAAGAAAAGCTTTTAAAGGAGGTAGAACCCCAACCTACAACACCATCACTGGTAGGGTATAAATAATATTGACCAGTTTTTTGAGCGTATAGAATTTCCGGATCTGCGTAATAGCCATTTAAGATCGGGTTCTTTGGTCGTTCAGCAGGTGAAAGCTCTACAGTTGCCATCCTGGCTTTGTCCCAGTAATTAACCAACACTTTTGCTTCTTTAGGCGTAATAGCCATGATTGTCCCATGTCGGGGTAAAAAGTCCATCGAAACTTGTTGATCTATCACCTTGAAATTTTCCAGGTCTGTACTTTCTGTAAACTGGTAGCGGCCTTTGGTATACAAATCATACATTAAGATGTACTTGTTGGTACCGCTCAATTTAAAGATCCCCGCACCTTCTACTGGGTCAGTAGTTTGCTGCAAATATTTGTCCTGAGGAACATAGCCCTCCGTCAGGCTACTGGATACTGCCTTTTTTATTCCTTTTCCCGAGCCTTCTGTTTTATAAAAAAGGTGGTATTTTCCATCTTTAAAAATGATGTCCCCATCAATACAAGACAAATGATCAGGACTAAAAAACAATTGTTTAGGTTCTGTTTCTAAGGCTGTAAAATCTTTATTGGCGAATGAATAATAAATAATGTCGGGTCCATTGCCAAAACGCATAGACCAGTACAGCATGTATTTTTTCGCTACAGGATCGTAAATGGTTTGTGGTGCCCATACACGGTTAGAATTTTCAAAAGCAGGAAAAGTGATGTTGATATTCACCAGGTGGGTATCCCAATTGATGAGGTCTGTAGATTTCATCATCACCAAACCATGGTTAGGCCCCCAGCCATATTTTGCCACCTGCATATCGGTAGCCACCATATAAAAGGTTTTGCCGTCTTCACCACGCAAAATATGTGGATCTCGAACGCCGCCCGTAAAGCTTGTTTTTTCAACATCCAATACCGGATTGTTATTGTTTAAAGCTTTATAATTATAACCGTCATAGCTGATGGCAAAACGGATCGCCTCCCTGTATTTCCCATTGCCCGTGAAATAGGTAAACAGGTAGGCAGACTTTTTAGACTTTTGTGCATTTAAAGGAGTTGCAGTGCCCAATAAGAGCAGGCCTGCCATTAAAAAAAGTAAGCGTTGGGCATTACTAGCGAACATAGGAATTATATTTTTGGTTAATTTAGGTCCTAATATAGGAAATAAAAAATGGCTTCACTACCTAGTGTAATGAAGCCATTTTGAGCTAAACAGTGGATTATTATTTTTTCCAGCTATTGTTTTCGGTATTCACATCTGGCAGCTCTTTGTTAGCATCCAATTCCACAGCAATCACTTCTTCTTTCGTCGGGTAGTGAACAGTCCATGTATTATTACGCATCCAAACATCTACAGGAAGTTTAACCAGTTCTTTCTTGCCGCCTTTCAACGTGATGGTTAAAAGAATAGGCATAGGCAGTTTTTCAAGGTTAGCCACTTGTATGTTATAGCCATCAACTATATTGTCTTTCTTAGACACGGTAACGCTGGTAATGGCCTGGTCCATTTTCCAGTTTTCCATAAACCAACCTTTCCAAAACCACGACAAGTCTTCACCTGCACCATTTTCCATAGAGCGGTAAAAATCTGTGGGTGTAGGGTGTTTAAATGCCCATTGTTTAATGTAATTTTTAAAAGCGTAATCAAAACGATCAACGCCTAAAATATGGTTCCTTAATAAATCAAGGCCCAAACCAGGTTTGTAATACAAGTTGACACCAATATTCGGTTCACGCATGGCATCTGGTGCCAGCATTACCTTCTCCGCTGATGGACTGGTAAAAATTTTCGTCAAAAACGGCACACCAATGCTCTTATTGTTATATTCGCCATTGTTGAAAGCGGCCGTAGAAAGACCATTGATAAAGGTGTTGAAACCTTCATCCATCCAACCGAATTTACGTTCATTGCTACCAACAATCATTGGGAACCAGGTATGTCCAAATTCATGATCTATTACGCCCCAGACATCAGCGTTTTTAGCTGTCCAGCCACAGAACACTATTCCTGGATATTCCATTCCACCCTGATTAGAGGCAATATTAACGGCCATTGGGTAAGGATATTCAAACCACTTTTCCGAATAATGCTCAATAGAAGCTTTTACATATTCCACACCACGGCCATAGGCATCATTACCATTACTTTCTACAGGTTGTGCAGAAACCGCCAAGGCCTTTTTACCACTTGGCAAGTTGATACGCGCAGCATCTAAAACAAAAGCTTTCGATGATGCAAAGGCTACATCCCTGGTGTTTTTCATTTTAAATTTCCAGGTTAAACGGTCTTTCGAAGGGCGCGATTTAGGATCTGTAATTTCTTCTGCAGAGCGTATAGCAATTTTAGTATCGCTATTTTTCGCGGCATTCCAACGTTTCAATTGTGTAGCTGTAAATACTTCAGCAGGGTTGGTCAGTTCACCAGAACCCATCACCAGGTGACTTGCTGGTGCATCAACTGTAAAGGTTACATCACCATATTCACAGTAAAATTCTCCCGCACCCCAGTATGGTAAAGTATTCCATCCCAATACATCATCATACACACTCAATCGTGGAAACCACTGTGCAATGGTATAAATCTCGCCATTTTTAGTGGTCAGGTGCCCCATTCTGTCAGATCCATTGATAGGAATGACAAAGGAGAAATCCATTTTCATGGTGATAACGCCCCCATTGGCAGCAAGAGGTTCCGCCAAACGGATTTGCATACGGGTATCTTCAATGATAGAAGTAAAGTTTGCTTTTTTAGTGTTTTGCCCCAGTGGCGAACCTTTAATTTTGAAATTCGCAGCCTTACTTTGCTGCGATACGGTTAAACCTTTAATGGAATAGCCGCCGTTTATTTTTTCACCACGCGAACCATAACGGCTGCCTGCAGGAATTAAAGAAGCACCCCGAGAATTTTCAGCGAAAAGATTCTGGTCTAATTGCAGCCAGATAAAAGGGAGGGCATCAGGACTGTTATTGGTATAAGTTATAGTTACCGATCCTGTGAGGGAATGATTGGTATCATCAAGTCTTGCCGAGATGTTATAATCAGCACGGTTTTGCCAATATTTAGGCCCAGGAGAGCCATTTGCCGATCGGTATTCATTACCATTCTGGGTATAGAAAAGGGGACTAAAAGCATCATAAGTACTTCCCTTATTTACCTTTGCCTCTTGCGCATTGGCATTGATATTTATTGCACTCAATAAAAATAAAACCCACAGGTATTTTACAAAGTTTTTAGTCATAACATTAGGTATAAAAGTTGTTGGGATAAAAGTATCAATTCAATTTTAATACCCACTTAACATTAACAGAATTGATACGTAAAGATTATTTCTTTGGACCCAAAGATTGCATTGGAGGGGTAACCCGTTGCGACGGTGGCAACTTAAGCCATTTTTGATGTGCCTGGGCAATGTAATAAGAATAGTTAAAAGGCCTTTCGCTTTTAATTAAAGCTACAGATGGCTTAAACATATTGATGAAATCTTTTAACTCCTTTCCGGTGAGTTTGATGAGCTCATGTACCGTTTGCTCATTGAAATTACGGTTAATTTCAGTTTCATAGACATCACGTTCTTCCAGCATTTTTATTTTTTCTTGTTCCCGTCTGTATTTTCCATAGCCAAGCGCAAACTGCAAGCCTCCTGCCCTATCGGTATTGTTTTTATCTTCTATACCGTCTGTAGATATGCGCTTGCTTTCCTTTGCATTAGGATTCTCCAAATCCAGGTAAGGCGAAAGTTTTGTCTTTACAATAGCAACTTCCTTAAGGTTTTTAGAAATTGCAGGAAGGAAAATAGTCTTCGTTTTTAAATCAGTAAGGTATAAAGTATCTACGTGGTAGCCCACCAAAGAAAAGGTAAGCAGGTCACCTTTTTTTGCAGGAATCACAAATTGCCCATTTGCTTTAGTTACGGCAATCTGCTGATTACTTAGGTTTTTAACCGCAACCTGTTGCAAAGGAAAAGTTTGGTTTTCAAAGTCATAAACTGTTCCAGTAACACTTCCTTGTGCCAGCAGTTTAAAGGGCAAAACCACAATAAAGAATAAGATCAGTTTTTTAACCATGGCCAAATTTAGTATAGTTTCATCATCCAATACCCGATTTAACAAAATTTAACAAGAAAAGTTTCTCAGCCTAAGGTCAAACTTACAGCACTTCGCTATACTTTTCTTCGTTAAAACCAAGTAAAATAGCTTTACCATTTTGTTCTATAATGGGTCTTTTGATAGCACTTGTGTGCTCACTTAAAATTTTAATTGCAGAAGCCTGATCACTTACTGTTTGCTGCTCTTCGGCACTCAGCTTTCTCCATGTCGTACCTTTTTTATTCAGCACATTTTCCCAGCCAAAAGCAGTACACCATTCCTGTAGTTTCTCCTCGCTGATGCCACTTTTTTTGAAGTTATGAAATTCATAAATTATGCCTTTATCTGTTAACCAATCAAGGGCTTTTTTAACCGTATTACAATTAGGGATGCCGTAAACTTTCATATCTAGCAAAAATAAATGAATATATTTAAGTTTTTATTAAGATAGCTGTTTAATATGCACAAGCGATTTGTTTTTTTTGCCTAACATTGCTTATATATATTTCTGCTGGCTATGTTTAAACTATCTTTCAAACAACAAGTTTTAATTGGAGTTTCACTTTCAATTCTATTTCTCCTATTTGCCATTAGCACAGGTTACAACAGCATTAAATCTTTCCAAAAATATTCCAGCTTAGAAAACCACACCTATGAAGTAATGAATAAAGCTGAACATGTTAGCTTAGAGCTGGTTACAGCCGAAAACAGCTTAGGCAACTTTTTGTTCAGTCATAAACTATCTTTACTTAAACCCTATCAAACCAATATAAAAACTATCGCCGGCAAACTTGACGAGCTAAAAGAGCTGGTGAGTGATAATCCACGACAGCAATTAAAAGTTGACTCCATTGAAAAATATGTGCTGATCAAGCTCGATGAAATGGAGCGTACCATGGATACCTACCAAACCTTAGGCACCAATGCTGCACTTAAAGTAGCCAGCGATAATAAAGTTAAAGAAACCAACAACATCATCACGGGTTTGACCACTGAATTCGTTAATGTTGAAAAAAAGCTGCTTGAAGAAAGAAAGAAAAAGACTAATGAGAATGTTGAAAAGGCCATAAATACCATCCTAGGCACTTCCATCGCCATATTGAGTATCATCATCTTTCTATTTGTTTATATCAAAAATACTTTTGAGCAGCAGCTAAAGACAGAAAAACGGATCCGTGATCAAAACAAATTACTGAGTAGTCTTTCTACAGAGAACAAGAATAAAAACTGGCTGCTTTCTGGCGTTGCCGAAGTGAACGAAGTAATGCGTGGTGAGCAGGACCCAGACGAGCTGAGCGACCATGTCATTGCTAAAATCTGCCACATTATGGATGCACCAATGGGTATTTTCTACCTAACAGATGCATCACAAAAACAAATTAAACATACCGGCAGCTATGCATTTAAAAAGCCGGATAGCACTAATCCTTACCAGTTTGGTGAAGGCCTCGCCGGCCAGGTGGCCTTAGAAAAAAAGGCAAGGCTTTTTGAGTCTCTTCCTGCTAATTATTTCACGGTTCGTTCTGGTTTAGGTGAGGCTGTTCCTCAATCACTATACATCCTTCCTGTGTTATTTAAGCAGGAGGTCATTGCTGTTATTGAACTTTCCCTGAACAGGAAAATGAGTGAAGCAAATCTTCAATTTCTGGATACCATTTGCGAAAGCATTGCCATTGCCCTTAACAGCGCACAAGAACGAGATAAACTCAAAAGGCTTTTTGAACAAATTCAACAACAGGCCGAAGAATTGGAAAGTCAGCAGGAAGAATTGCGGACCACCAACGAAGAACTTATCTATAAAACAGAGTTACTCCAGGCTTCAGAAGAAGAATTAAGGGTACAGCAAGAAGAATTAAGACAAACAAATGCGGAGCTGGAAGAAAAAAATACTTCCATCAGCAGGGCTAAAGAAGCCATCAGCATTAAAGCGCAGGAGCTTTCTATTTCCAGCAAATATAAGTCTGAATTCCTGGCCAACATGAGTCATGAATTAAGGACTCCACTGAACAGCATTTTAATTCTAGCCAGAATATTAAAAGAAAATAAAACGCAGAACATGAATGCTGACCAGATTAAATATGCTGGTGTAATTCAAACTGCAGGAACAGATTTGCTGAGTTTAATCAATGATATCCTCGACCTTACCAAAATAGAATCAGGGAAGGTTGACTTGGTGATAGAGCCTGTTAAACCACAAGAAATCATCAACCATATGGAGGCCCTCTTTAATGAAATGGCCAACCAGAAAAACATCATTTTCAAAACCCAATTAGCCGACCAGCTTTCTACCCGTTTTGTTACTGATTTGAGCCGTGTGGAGCAGATCATTAAAAACCTCTTGTCTAACGCTTTTAAATTTACGCCTGCCTCAGGCACCATCATTTTTGATGTCGCAGAAGCTCCAGCCAACCAGCAATACCGCTCTGCTCAACTTAAAGAAGCCAATAAAATATTGGCCTTTAAAGTTAAAGACGCTGGAATTGGCATAGCGGAAGATAAACAGCAATTGATATTTGAGGCTTTCCAGCAGGCCGATGGCTCTACCAGCAGAAAATATGGTGGTACAGGCTTAGGCCTGTCAATCAGCAAGGAACTTGCCAATGTACTTGGTGGCGAAATACAACTGCAGAGCGAAGTAGGTACAGGAAGTACTTTTACCCTGTTTTTACCTGAACAATACAATACGGCACTGGTTAATGACAGCCCCACCTTAACAATGGAAATACCTGTGGCCACACAGCATAACGATGAACTGCATTGGAACTCTACAGAAGGTAAAGAACAGGTTTTACTCATTGTGGAAGATGATGTGGTGTTTGCCGATGTGCTCCAAAATTACGCGCTGGAGAAGGGTTTTAAACCTATGCTGGCGCATAGTGGAGATACAGGCTTAGCAATGGCTTTCAAAGAACTGCCTGATGCCATTGTTTTAGACATTATGCTTCCTGTAATGGATGGCTGGACCATCCTTAAAAAACTTAAAGCAGATCCAAGAACTAAGCACATCCCGGTACACATGATGTCTGCAGGTGATGAAAGAGATGATAAAGCACAACATGAAGGCGCTATAGGTTTCCTTAAAAAGCCCATTGCGATGGAGCAACTTGACCAGGCCTTTAACACTATTAAACATTACCAGCTTAAATATAATTTTAAAACAGTACTCCTTATTGAGGATCAAGAGCTGCAAAGCAAAATTGTTAAAGAAGAACTCATGAGCAAAGGTATTGAGGTAGACCAGGCATTTAGCGGCAAAGAAGCCATGGCCTTGTTAAATGCCCGTAGTTTTGACTGTATCATTCTTGATTTAAATCTTCCTGATATCTCGGGCTTCGACTTGTTAGACCAGATTAAAGAAAACCCTGCATTTACCCATATTCCTGTAGTTATCAATACCGCCATGGAACTTGATAAAGATAAAATGGCGCACATCATGAAATATACCGAAGCCATGGTCTTGAAATCTACCAAATCTAACAACAGGCTTATTGATGAGGTGAGTTTGTTTATCAATAAACTTAAAAAAGAAAACAACAAGTCTTCAGCCATCACCCTGGAAAAAACATTACACCATAAAACCATTATGATTGCTGATGATGACATGCGCAACATCTTTGCCTTGTCGAGTGCCCTGCAAGATTTTAACCTCAAGATTGTTGTAGCTAACAATGGTAAAGAGGCCTTGCAGAAATTAGAAGAACATGAGGAGATTAACATGATCCTGATGGATATCATGATGCCCGAGATGGATGGCTATGAAGCGATGAAAGCCATCAGGCTCAATAAACAATTTGAAAAACTACCCATCATTGCTTTAACAGCCAAAGCCATGAAGCAAGATCGGGAGAAGTGTATTGAGGCCGGTGCCAATGATTTTATCTCTAAGCCTGTTGACCTTGACAAGTTATTTTCCATGATGCGCGTTTGGCTCAGTTAACATGGAAAAACATAACCCAGAAACCATCAACTTTGAAGAACTGGCTCAACTGAGCAGTTTGATCAAACATATCTATGATTTTGATTTTAGCCTCTATGCAGAGGCTTCCATCAAAAGAAGGGTAACTCGAATTATGCAATTGCAAAAGTTAAGCTTATTTGAACTCCGTACCTTGCTGACCAATGACTTCTCCTATTTTGAAAGTTTTTTAAAAGAGATAACGGTCAACGTTACAGAGATGTTTCGTGATCCTGAGATGTTCAAAGCCGTCAATGAAACAATCATCCCTTACATGCAGTCATACCAAAACATCAAGATTTGGAATGCTGGCTGCTCCACCGGTGAAGAGCTCTATTCTTTTGCTATTCTGTTTAAAGAAGCCGGGCTTTACGACCGCACTTATTTCTATGGAACAGACATCAATGCTGATGTATTGGAGCAGGCTCAAAATGGCATTTATGGTTTGACAAACATGAAGAAATATGCAGAGAACTACTTTGAAACTGGTGTTGCCGGCACTTTATCTAATTACTATACCGCAAAATATGATGCCGTTACCATCAACCATTCTTTAAAAAAGAATGTGTTGTTTTCTACCCATAACCTGGCGACCGACGGGGTCTTTAATGAATTCCAGTTTATCTCTTGCCGCAACGTACTGATCTACTTTAAACCTGAACTTCAACAAAGGGTAATTGATCTTTTTTATGATAGTTTAGCTAACTTTGGCTTTTTATGCCTGGGCTCTAAAGAAACGTTAAGAAATTCAGACTTTAAAAGATTTAAAGTAATTGATCAAAAAAATAATATCTACCAAAAAATAGCCTAACAGAACACCCTTGTAAATGACACAAAATCATAGCGAAAAGATCAACTTACTTATTGTAGACGACAGGACTGAAAATATTGTTGCTCTTGAAGCCCTGTTGCAAAGAGATGATATCAATATCATCACGACCATCTCACCTAACGAAGCGTTAAGAATATGCTGGGAAAAGGATATCGCTATAGCGATGGTGGATGTGCAAATGCCCGGTATGGATGGTTTTGAACTGGTAGAAATTCTGAAAAGCAACCCACGCACAAAAGATATCCTCATCATTTTTGTAACGGCCATCTCCATGGAGACAAAATATGCGGTTAAAGGCTTAAATACAGGTGCTGTAGATTATTTATATAAACCGCTGAACCCTTATGTAACTTCAGCAAAAGTAGATTCTTTCATTCAATTTGTACGCATCCAGCGTCATATCAAAAGAAAAAATCAAGAACTAGAGGCTTACCAGGTTAAACTGATAGAAGCCAAAGAACAAGCTGAACAAGGTAAAAGAATTAAAGAAAATTTCCTGGCCAACATGAGCCATGAAATCCGAACGCCAATCAATGGCATCATTGGTATTGCTACCTTACTTTCCCAAACTGAACTGACTAAAGAACAAAGAGAAATGATCAGTTTACTGGAAGTATCATCACAATCCTTGTTGGGGGTGATCAATGATATCCTTGATCTTTCAAAAATAGAAGCAGGCAAGTTTACCATTACCAGGGCAGAAACCAATGTGGTTAAAAATTGCCTGAGTGTGGTTAACCTCTTGAAAATTAGAGCAAGAGAAAAGGGCATTAACCTGGTTACTGAGTTTGACGAGCATTTACCAACACTGGTGATGGCAGACTCCTTGCGGTTAAACCAAATATTGATGAACCTTATTGCCAATGCTATTAAGTTTACCACTGTAGGTAGCGTAACCTTAAAGGTTTCCGTTTTAGACCGCAAAGGAAACCATGTGCAACTCAAATTTTCGGTCATTGACACGGGTATAGGCATTGCTGAAGAAAATATAGATAAGATATTTGAAACTTTTGAACAGGCCGATGACCAGACGACAGTAAAATTTGGAGGAACAGGATTAGGCCTTTCCATCGTTAAAAATTTAGCGAAGCTTAAAAATGGTATTCTTGAAGTACACAGCAAAGAAAATAAAGGCAGTATTTTCACTTTCACCAATTGGTACTCGGTGGTGGAGCATAAAGAAACCATTGAAACAGTAGATAAAGGAATGTTTGAACCTTTTGAAAACGTAAAAATACTTGTCGCCGAAGACAACATCATCAATCAGTTTCTGATCAAAAAAATCCTGAAAGACTGGAATGTGGAAATGGACCTGGTAGAAAACGGACAAGAAGCGCTTAATAAGTTACGGGAGAACGACTATAACATGGTCTTAATGGACACCTTTATGCCGGTAATGAATGGTCTGGATGCCATTAAATTAATCAGATCTGGCTATGTCGCTGGCAAAGCACAAATTCCTGTGCTTACATTTTCTGCCGCAGTAATGGAAAATGATAAAAAAACTGCCATAGACGCAGGTGCCGATGACGTGATCAGCAAGCCTTTTGAAATGGAAGTACTTTATAAAAAAATAAAACTATTTGTTGAAAGAAGTCATCGTTAAAGGTGCACCAATGGTCACCAGACTTTGAATCACTTTCACACTTTTATCCAACAGGGCTGGCAGCTCCGGCTGCTCTTCCTTGGCAAAAGGAGCCAGAACAAAATCAATTTGTCGGCCTTTAGCAAAATCATCACCAATACCAAAGCGTAAACGCGGATAATTTTGTCCGCCGCAAACCTCCTCAATACTCTTCAGTCCATTATGGCCGGCACTGCTGCCTTTTAATTTCAGCCTTAATTTGCCAAAGGGCAAAGCAAGGTCATCTACCAGCACCAAAATATTTTCCAGGGGAATTTTAAGTTCATGCATCCAGTAATTGACTGCACGGCCACTTAAATTCATGTACGTAGTGGGCTTAATGACATGCAGTTTTCTGCCCTTATAAGTAAGTTCTGCATAATAAGCCAGGCGAAGGTTAGCAAACGTTCCACCAAGCTGTTTAACCAGCTCATCTGCAATATCGAAACCAATGTTATGTCTGGTATGTGCATATTCAGGTCCTATATTGCCTAAACCTACGATCAGGTACTTCATGTCTGCTGCTGTTTTGGTAAGTATTTTTATTTGGCGCAAATGTAATGGTTTAAAAAAAGAAAAGCAGCACTGAATAAACAGTACTGCTCTACTTTTGAAAAGAAATTAATCTTATTTCTTACCAGCAATTTGTTCTGCCTGTTTCAATGCTCTAGACATTCCTACAGAAACGATTGTGTCTTCACCTGTATTAGTAACGAAATAGTCACCTTTTACCAAGTCACGCACGCGGAATAAACCACCAACTTCTAATTTAGCAATGCTTACTTCAACCGTTTGTGGCATGTTTGCAGGCAATGATCTCACGCGAAGTTTACGTAATTTTTGTACTAATTTACCACCCATTTTAACACCTGGAGAAACACCAACTAATTTAATTGGAATCTCCATAACGATTTCTTTTGCTTCATCTAACTGAAGAAAATCAACGTGCAATAACACGTCAGTAACCGGGTGGAATTGTAAATCTTTAATAATGGCTTTTGTTTTAGTACCATCAATGTCAATTTCTACAAAGTTTGCTTCTGGTGTATAGATTGCATCTTTAAGGTCAGTAATTAAAACAGCAAAGTGTTTTTGCTCTGTACCACCATACAATACTGCAGGAGCTTTACCTTCATAGCGAAGTCCTTTAGCATCGCGTTTCCCTACGTTCTCTCTTAGAGAACCGCTAATTGCGATTGTTTTCATTTTTATTTATTTTATATTGTAATCTATTGTTATTCTACTTTAAAAAGCTCACTGATAGAGCCGTGTTCATTTACATTAGCTATGGCTTTTGCAAATAATTCTGCCGTACTTAAAACCCTAATTTTATCACTTTGGTATTTCAAAGGAATAGTATCAGTAACAATAAGTTCAGACAACATTGAATTTTCAATGGTTTCATATGCTTTACCAGAAAGTACAGGATGTGTACAAACAGCTCTTACACTTTTTGCCCCTTTTTCCATAATTAAAGCTGCAGCCTTTGAAAGGGTACCTGCCGTATCGCAAATATCATCAATTAAAACAATATCCAATCCTACAACATCACCAATGATAGACATAGACTCAATTTCATTGGCACGCTTACGGCGTTTATCACAAATAACAACCTCTGCATTAAAGAACTTTGCAAAAGTACGTGCGCGGTAAGAGCCACCCATATCTGGTGAGGCAATGGTCAGGTTTTGTAAGCCCAGGCTTTTAATGTAAGGCACAAAGATAACCGAAGCATCAAGGTGATCTACAGGGATATCAAAAAAGCCCTGAATCTGGGCAGCATGAAGATCCATGGTCATTATGCGGTGGATACCCGCAGCCTGCAATAAATTAGCCACTAGTTTGGCACCAATGGCTACACGAGGTTTATCTTTTCTGTCTTGTCTGGCTAGACCATAATAGGGAACTACAGCAGTGATGTAATGGGCAGAAGCACGCTTTGCCGCATCAATCATCATTAAAAGTTCTATTAAATTATCGTTAGGCTGACAAGTAGACTGGATAATAAAGACATCGCAACCCCTCACTGTTTCTTCGTAAAAAGGTTGAAATTCACCATCGCTAAACCTACTTAAGGTAGACTCCCCTAAAGGTTTGCCGTACTGGGCGGCAATTTTGTGTGCTAATTCTTTACTACCTGTTCCGGCAAAAAGTTTAACTGGATTAAACTGCAGAGGCATGATTAATTGGTATCAATGCTGGGTTAAAAAAAATCGGACTGCGGTTTGATGCGCAATCCGAATATTGTTATGTTGCCCGACCAGGATTCGAACCTAGACAAACGGTACCAAAAACCGTTGTACTACCTTTATACTATCGGGCAATGTTCTTTTCAAAACGCTTGCTGTGAAACGGAATGCAAATGTAAGCACATTATTTAAAACTGCAAATACTACACGAAAAAAAATTCACATTTTTATTTAACCTCCTATTTTTCAGGCAGATTAATTTTACGTAAGCGTTAAATTTTGTTAAAGCCCGCTATCTTTATACTAATCTCGAAGTTATTCTTTATTTTCGGCTGCATTTTAATAGCTTAACAATATCCTATTTAAATTAAATGAACTATTCAAAAATTAACAACTTAATAGGCTGGCTCTGCTTCCTTATTGCCACAATAACTTATGTTCTAACCCTGGAACCTTCTGTAAGCTTCTGGGATTGTGGTGAATTTATAGCTTCTGCATTCAAGATGCAGGTTGTGCATCAGCCAGGTGCACCATTGTTTCTCATGATTCAACGCTTCTTCTCCATCTTTGCCTTAGGCGATGTCAATAAGATAGCATACTTCATGAATTTCGGTTCTGCTGTAGCCAGTGGAGCAACGATAATGTTTCTTTTCTGGACCATCACTGCGCTTACTAAAAAAACGCTGAGCAAACCAGGCGAAACCTTGTCTACTGCTAACATCGTCACCATTATGGGTGCTGGTGTAGTAGGTGCCTTAGCTTATGCATGGTCTGATAGTTTTTGGTTCTCTGCAGTAGAATCTGAAGTGTATGCCTTGTCATCATTATTTACAGCCATCGTTTTCTGGGCTATCTTAAAATGGGAAGCACATGCTGATGAACCACGCGCTGATAAATGGCTGCTATTTATTGCCTACATCATGGGTTTATCAATCGGGATTCATTTATTAAACTTGTTAACCATACCGGCAATTGCCTTTGTTTATTACTTTAGAAAAACAGCTAAGCCTACCACTTCTGGCATCGTTAAAACCTTTTTTGTGGGTATATTGATCCTTGCTGTTATCCAATATGGAATTATCCAGTACATCGTTTCTTTCGGTGCTTATTTCGATCTTTTCTTCGTTAATACCTTAGGCCTTGGCTTTGGTAGCGGCGTATTGTTTTTTGCGCTTTTAGTGATTGGTGCTTTTGTATGGTCTATCCGCTATACCATCAAACACCAGAAAAAATTCTTAAACCTGGCTATCCTTTCTACCCTGCTGATTATTTTCGGGTACAGTTCTTTTGCCATGATCATCATCAGGGCTAAAGCCAAAACAAACCTGAATAACAGTAACCCAGATAATGCATTCTCCTTTTTAAGCTATTTAAACCGTGAACAATATGGCGATCGCCCTTTGTTATTTGGTCCGAACTATAATTCTGAAAGAATAGGCATTAAAGAGGGTAAAAATATTTACCGTAAAGGTGACGACAAATATGAAGTTGCCGGTAAAAAGACTGACTATGAATACGACAGACTTACACCGTTTCCACGGATGTACAGTGATGATGCACGCCATATTTCTTTCTACCAGGAAATGACAGGCCTTGATGAATCTAAGTTTCCGAGCTTGTTTGACAACATCAGCTTCTTGTTTAAATACCAGGTGGGTAACATGTACATGCGTTACTTTATGTGGAACTTTGTGGGCAGACAGAATGATGATCAAGGTCAGGGCAGCTTATACGAAGGCCAATGGCTCAGTGGCATTAAACCTATTGATGCCTTGATTTTAGGTAACCAAAGTCACTTACCACCTTCAATAGTAGATAGCAAAGCCTATAACAGGTTCTTCTTTTTACCTTTAATCATTGGTTTAATGGGTGCTATATGGCACTTTAAACGCAACCAAAAAGATGCAGGCATTGTTGGCATGCTCTTTTTCTTTACCGGTATTGCCATTGTACTTTACCTAAACCAGAAGCCACTGGAACCAAGAGAGCGTGATTATGCCTATGTTGGCTCGTTCTATGCCTTTGCCATCTGGATAGGGTTTGGAGTGTTGGCTATCAAAGAATGGCTCTTTAAAAAAGTAACCCCACTGAATGGCGCCATCGGTGCTACCGTGATCTGCTTGTTTGCTGCACCAATTTTAATGGCAGAACAAGGTTGGGATGATCATGATCGTTCAAAAAAAATGGTTGCTCATGATATTGCTGTGGATTACCTGCAGTCTTGTGCACCTAACGCCATATTGTTTACTTATGGCGATAATGATACTTACCCTTTATGGTATGCACAGGAAGTGGAAAACATCCGCCCTGATATCCGTTTAGTTAACTTAAGCTTATTTGATACCGACTGGTATATTGATGGAATGAAACGCAAGCAAAATGAGTCTGCTCCATTGCCTATATCCATGAAAGAAGGACAATATGTTTCTGGCATCAGAGATGTGATGTATTACCAGGACTATAAAATTGAAGGTTCGGTAGAATTGAAGACTATTGTAGATCTTCTATTATCGGAGAACGACGAAGATAAAGTTGCATTACAAAATGGCACAAGAGAAAACTTTATCCCTACCAAAAACTTTAAAATTACCGTTAACCCGGCTGATGTCATTAAAACAGGTACGGTTCCTGCTGATAAAGCTAATCAGATTACTCCTGTTATAGAATGGAAATTCAATAAAGGTTATGTAACTAAAGGCACCTTAGCCATGTTTGATATCCTGGCACATAACAACTGGGAAAGACCTATTTATTTTGCCAGCACTGTACCTTCAGAGCAGTTTAACGGCCTTGATAACTATCTGTACAGCGAAGGGATGGCCCTGCGTTTAATGCCATTAAAAATGGACACTGCAGCAACGTCAAGAACTGACCTGGTGAATACTCCAGTCTTGTACAATAACCTGATGACTAAATTTAAATGGGGTAACGTCAAAACGGCTTCTTATTTAGATACGCAATCAGCTGATGATATCTCTATCTTCACCAATTTGTTTAACACTTCGATCACCAGCTTATTGAAAGAAGGTAAAACTGCTGAGGCTAAGAAAGTTGTTGAGCGTTATTTTGAAGTGATGCCAGAAAAATTCTATGGCATGCGCTCGATGATGGGTGCTTACTTCATGGCAGAAAACCTGTACAACCTTAACGATACCAAAAGAGCAAACGCATTGATTGAGAAGTCTGCTGTTTATATCCAAAAGGAACTGACCTACCTTGCTGATGTTTCGGCAAGTAAAAACAGGTTTGTAGGCGGACAAAACGTACAGTTGGGCATGTCGTTCTTAAACCAGATGGCACAGACAGCTGCTCAGCATCAACAAACAGCATTGAGCAAGAAACTAGAAACCCAATTTGCCATGTTAGAATCAAGGTTTGCCCCTTTCTTCCCACAAGGCGGACAATAAAGCAAGCTTAACAATAAAATTCAAGAGACCTTTTCATTGATAAAATGAAAGGTCTCTTTTTTTGTGCCACTATTTTTTGGCGCCCGCCAAATCGCAATCATATGTAAAGATCAGGTAGCAAACTAAATTCAGGGACAACCACACGTCAAGTAAAACCAATACAAGATGTCATAAAACAGCGTGTCGTCAACTATTAGTTTACAGGGCGTTCAGAGGGCGTTTATAGGGCCTTCATAGGGCCTTGGTATATCCAAAGGCTATACAAACGCCCTGTTAAGGACGGCTTAAGGATAACTTAACTAAAAGGTGCCTATTAGTTGCACTTATTTTGACTTTCAAAAATCCAGGCACAAAAAAAACCGCCACCTGAATCAGGAAGCGGTCATCTATATTTAAGTAATTTTAGTCTTCTGTTACCCTGCCCATTGCACAGAATTTATCAATTCTTTCTGCAATCAGCTGATCGGTATCTTTCAAGCCTAACTCATACATATCTTTTACAATCTGTGCTTTTAGCGTTGCTGCCATTTGCTCGGGGTTTTGGTGTGCACCGCCCAATGGTTCTTTGACAATACCATCGATCAGCTTGTTGCCCAACATATCCGAGGAAGTCAGTTTAAGGCATTCTGCAGCACGTTCTTTATAATCCCAGCTTCTCCATAGAATAGAAGAACAAGATTCAGGAGAGATTACTGAATACCAGGTATGCTCTAACATATACACCTTATCGCCAATACCGATACCCAAAGCTCCACCCGAAGCACCTTCACCAACTACAAAACAAAGTACGGGTACTCTCAATACAGACATTTCCAGTAAGTTCCTGGCAATGGCCTCCCCTTGTCCGCGTTCTTCTGCTTCTAAACCCGGGTAAGCACCCATAGTGTCGATAAAAGAAATAACAGGTTTGTTGAATTTCTCCGCCAGTTTCATTAAGCGCAATGCTTTTCTATATCCTTCAGGATTCGCCATTCCGAAATTGCGGAACTGACGCTCTTTTGTGTTTTTACCTTTTTGGTGACCAATGATCATCACGGTCTGTCCATTAATAGTGGCAAAACCACCAATAATTGCTTTATCGTCTTTTACGGTTCTATCACCATGAAGTTCGATAAAATCATCACAGATCATGCTGATGTAATCTAAAGTCTGAGGACGTTCAGGGTGGCGTGACAATTGCACTTCCTGCCAACCTGTTAGATTGGTATAGGTAGAATTTCTGGTTTCTACCAGCTTTTCTTCCAGCTCCGTTAAGGTAGCAGACATATCTACTTTTGTTTTATCAGCAACCTGTTTAACCTTTTCAATTTGCTGCATTAATTCAGCAATAGGTTTTTCAAAATCAAATGATGTTTTTATCTGTTCCATAAGTGGGCGGTAAAAATAGACAAAATTTCCTTAATTAATCAAAGCACTTTTACTAAAGATATGATATTCACCTGGCAACAATATTTTTGTGTAGGTGATAACAGTAAAAGTACAGCAGGAAATGGAGGCAAAGGTTGAATAACCCTGCATGATCGCTCATGCAGGTAAGATTAGATCGTTTCTTTTTTATCCCTGATGTAAAGGACAGAAACAGCGCCAAGGATCATGAATATCCCGGCTATGACTATGGCATAGATCGCTTCGCCATTATAGAAATGTTTAACAATCATACCCCCAAAAAAGCCGTTAACAATTTGCGGCATGGTGATGAAAAAGTTAAAAATACCCATGTAGACACCCATTTTACGGGCAGGAATAGAGCTTGATAAGATCGCGTAAGGCATAGAAAGAATACTTCCCCAGGCCAAACCAATACCAATCATAGAATAAATTAAATGATCAGGATTGCTAATGAAATAAATGGACAGCAAACCTGCACCACCGGCAACCAAAGAAAAGGCATGTGCTACTTTTTTACTTGTAGCCCGGGCAATGGTTGGCAATAGCAAGGCATAAATGGCAGAAACACCATTGTAGATACCAAATAAAATACCTACCCAGTTACCAGCATCGGCAAATTCTACCGATGAAGTATCTCCGGGTAATACTTTATAAATATGTTGTGCAATGGCGGGCGTGGTAAATACCCACATGGAAAACAAGGCAAACCAGGAGAAAAACTGCACCAGCCCAAGTTGTTTCATGGCCACAGGCATAGAAGAAAAATCTTTGAAGATAGACAGCAAACCAGCATCGGCTTCTTTAGGCTCATTGTGGTAAAGCTCCATTTCTTCTGGCGGATATTCTTTGGTGGTAACAACTGTCCACAAAATGGTGGTTATTAAAATGGCAGCACCGGCATAAAAAGAATAAACCACGTTTGCAGGTACCTGTCCCGCAGCGGCTACTTTGGAGACGCCCAGATATTCAGAAAATATATAAGGCAACCAGGAACCAGCAATGGCACCAGCACCAATCAGGAACGTTTGCATGGAGAAACCAAAGCTACGTTGGCTTTCTGGCAGCTTATCTGCCACTAAAGCACGAAAAGGCTCCATGGCCACATTGATGGAAGCATCCATGATCATCAGCATGCCTGCCCCAATAATAATAGGAGGCATAAAGCTGGCCATGGCACCCGCATTAGGCATAATCATTAAGGCTATAGCCGTAAGGATGGCCCCTACCAGAAAGAAAGGCCTTCTTCTACCAAAACGGTTCCATGTTTTATCGCTGTAATAGCCAATGATGGGCTGTACAATCATCCCTGTTAAAGGCGCAGCCAGCCAGAAGAGCGAAAGGTGCTCCACATCAGAACCAAAGGTCTGTAAAATACGGGAGGCATTACCATTTTGTAAGGCAAAGCCAAACTGGATTCCGAAAAAACCCATGCTCAGGTTGAAGATTTGAGCGGTAGATAACCTTGGTTTTTGTACTAAAGCTTTAACCTTTATATTTTCCATTAGCTAAAAAAATGTTTTAAGGGTGAGAAAGCTGCCCTTTCAAGCAGCTTCCATAAATAGCAGCTATTAAAATTCAATAATTTGAGCACCTACAGATTTAACTTTTACGCTGATGGTTTTTCCATTGCAGCTGTTTGCTGCCTCGCCAAGGAGTGTAGAGATATTGTTCAGCGCTTTATCTTTTAAGATCGTTTCAGGAATAACAATGTCAGCTTCCATGCTTTGCTCGCGGTCAAAGTTAACCACCACCAATAGGCGCTGTTGAGGCGTATAGCGAATATAGCCATACATTCTGTTGTTCATGTTTCCGCTGCGTGGAATCTCGAAGATTTCTCCTTGTTTTACCGCTGCAGCATGACCTGCAATATGCATGAGCTTTTTATAATAAGCGCGCAGTTCTTTTTGCTCAGGTGATAATAAGGCACCATCAAACTGGCCATTATTCATCCATTTCTGGTGTTCAGGGATGCCCCAGTAATCGAAAATGGTACTGCGGTTATCATCGCCACCAAAGCCTTCTTTACCTATGGCGGGTTCAGCAACTTCCTGACCGAAATAAAGCATTACCGGGCCGCCAGCTAAAGTAGCAGACACCACCATGGCTGGTAGTGCATAGTTTGCATTTCCGGCAAAACCGGCAGAGGCAATGCGCTCTTCATCATGGTTCTCCAGGAAACGCAGCATTTTATTTGCAAAAGCATGCTTTTCCACCTGCCATGCTTTGGTTATTTCGTTGACATCGGCATGTTCTTCGTTCCTGATTAGTTTTTTCAAACCATCATATAAACCCACCTTATCATAGAGGTAGTCGAATTTACCTTCGTTGAAATAAGTTTCGTAGGCTTGAGGGTTATAAGCCTCCCCAATGAATACCATTGCAGGATGTGCTTTTTTAATTTCAGGGATCACCCAGTTCCAGAATTCTACAGGCACCATTTCGGCCATATCGCACCTGAAACCATCTACCCCTTTGTTGGCCCAGAACATCAAAATATCTCTCATTTTGGTCCATACCGGCGGCATTGGAGAGAAATGTTTCTTTTCGCCATCGCTAAAGTCTACACCATAATTAAGTTTAATGGTTTCATACCAGTCGTCAACCTTAGGGTATTCAGAAAATACATTGTTTCCAGTGGCTTTTGCAGGGAATTCATGAAAAGACTGGTCTTGTGAATTGGGTACCACCAAAACTTTTCCAGGAACATAATAGAAATCATTTTGTGGGGAAAAGGCTTTAGTGACATCATCTTGTGCACCAAAATCAATAACGTCAGCAGGCTTTGCTGTAGAGCGGTAGCTGCGGGCCACATGGTTAGGGATAAAGTCAATGATGACTTTAAGTCCTTTTTGATGGGTTCTTTTCAGTAAAGCTTCAAACTCGGCCATCCTGTTGTTGACGTCGACAGCAAGGTCAGGGTCAACATCATAATAATCACGAATAGCATAAGGAGAACCTGCACGGCCTTTGACTACCGAAGCATGATCTGGCTGTATGCCATAAGCACTGTAGTCGGTAAGGCTGGCATGTGCAATTACACCTGTATACCATACATGTGTAGTTCCCATTTCCATGATGCCGTCTAGTGCTTTATCAGTAATGTCATTAAACTTGCCGCTGCCATTTTCGGCAATACTACCGTTTATTTTATTTTGTGTATTGCTATTGCCAAAAAGACGTGGCAACAACTGGTAAATGATCAGTTTTTGCTGCTCCATAGTCCTTACTTTTTGTTTGGCGATTCTGCGGTTTTTTTGCGCATTAATGGTTTGGGCCGTGCCCAATACCATTAATAAAATCACCATTACATATTTAATTTGTTTGACTTGCATGTGCTATGTTTATAGTCGTCTGTCCTGTAGGGAATTGATATACCTGGTCAAGGATCTTAATCTCCATGGCCTCAGCTGCATGATTAGTGATGCTGATTTCAACTGCAGAAATCATGACATTGAGGGTAACATCCCTAAAATTGATATTGAAAGAGAAAGATGTCCATTGTTGTGGCACAAAAGGGCTAAACGACAATTGGTTATTTCTCACTTTCATTCCGGCAAAACCTTCAACAATACTCATCCAGGTACCTGCCATAGAGGTAATGTGTAAACCATCCTCCGTATCATTGTTATAATCATCAAGGTCTAAACGCGCGGTACGCAGGTAAAACTCATAAGCACGCTCTCCGTCGTTCAAACGTGATGCCAAAATGCTGTGTACGCAAGGCGACAAAGAACTTTCGTGTACCGTTCTGGATTCATAGAAGTTAAAGTTGCGGCGCAGGGTTTCCAGGTCATATTCATCTTCAAAGAAATACATGCCTTGTAAAACATCGGCCTGTTTGATAAAGCAAGAACGCAAAATTCTATCCCAGCTCCATTTTTGGTTGAGGGGTCTGTCGGCCGCAGCTAAATCTGCCACCAATACCTGTTCTTTATCTAAATAACCATCCTGTTGCAAAAACACCTCACCTTTTTCATCATAAGGATAGTACATGTTTTCAGCAATGTTTTTCCAGTCGCCGAATTCTTGTGTTTCCTCCAGCTTGGTTTTTTCTACGATGTTCAGGTACAATTCAGGTGCTGCTTCTTTAACAATAGCTGCTGCCTCTTGTGCATAGGTTAAACACCATGCAGCAAGTTTATTTGTATACCAGTTGTTGTTGATGTTATTTTCGTACTCATTAGGGCCGGTAACACCAAGCATTACAAATTGGTTTTTTGCAGCGCTCCAGTTTACCCTTTGTTTCCAGAAACGGGCAATACCAATCAGCACTTCTAAGCCATATTGCTGCAAGTAACTTTGGTCGCCTGTATACCTGATGTAATTAAAAATGGCAAAAGCAATGGCACCATTACGGTGGATTTCTTCAAAAGTGATTTCCCATTCGTTGTGGCATTCTTCACCATTCATGGTCACCATTGGATACAAAGCTGCACCATTGTTGAAGCCTAATTTCTCTGCATTTTCAATGGCTTTCTGCAGGTGTTTGTACCTGTAGATCAATAAGTTTTTAGCAACCTCTGCCGGTGCCGTAGCCAGGTAAAAAGGAATACAGTAAGCTTCGGTATCCCAGTAAGTAGAACCCCCATATTTCTCACCTGTAAAACCTTTAGGGCCGATGTTTAAACGGGCATCTTTACCGGTATAAGTTTGGTTCATCTGGAAAATATTGAACCTGATGGCCTGCTGTGCAGCAACATCACCTTCAATAAGGATGTCACTTTCTTCCCATTTAGCCAACCATGCAGCAGCTTGTTCTTGTAGTAATTGCTCAAAACCTTTTTGAGCCGCACGTGCCAACACCTCACTGCTCACTTTTTGTAGCGCTGCCTTGTCATAGTTCATAGAAGAACTATTAGCTGCATACTTGTAGATATCTATAGTATCGCCTTGTTTAACAGCAACAGTTGTAGTTAAAGCAAGGTATTTTGGTTTTTCTTCTGTAACCGGCGACAATACTTCTACTGTACCATTTTTAAGGACGGTTGTTTGTGTAGCGGTACAAACTTCAAAAGCTGTTTTCTTTGTTCTTAGTGTTAAATAGGTGTTTTGATCTGCTGTTAAACGGCTTACTTCATCCCAGAATTTCTCTTCATAATTGGAGTCCTGGTTTTTCACATC
>NZ_JAZQPU010000115.1:0-1677 GCF_045628745.1 Pedobacter sp. | reverse complement strand
AGACATTGATACCAAGAAAATCAATGAAGCAGGTCTTGAAGAAGATTCAAGTGCTGGGGCAAGCACCATTGTAGCCTATATTGCTGGTGTTTTTATGTTTATGTTCATTATGCTTTATGGCGTACAGGTAATGCGCGGGGTGATTGAAGAAAAAACCAGTCGCATTATCGAAATCATGATTTCTTCTGTTAAACCTTTCCAGCTCATGATGGGCAAGATCATCGGCATTGCCCTGGTAGGCTTAACCCAATTTATTTTGTGGATTGTACTTACCTTCTCCATTTCTGGCTTGGCGATGTCTGCATTTGTTGATAAAGAGGCTATGAAAGAAGTAACCATGGCTACGCAAACCAACGGATCACCGGTAGCACAAATTGCCAATGCTGACACCAATGAGCTGGCAGTGATGCAGAAAAGCATGGCTAACCTTGAACTTGGCAAAATCATCGCCGTTTTCTTTTTCTATTTTATTGGCGGTTATATGTTTTATGGCGCACTTTATGCCGCCATAGGTTCTGCTGTGGACAGTGAAACAGAGACACAGCAATTTATGTTTCCGGTAATGATGCCCTTGCTTTTAGGTTATGTATTATCTTTGAGCGTCGTAACAAATGACCCTTACGGCCCTATGGCATTCTGGCTTTCCATTATTCCATTTACCTCGCCCATTGCCATGATGGTGAGAATGCCTTATGGCGTTCCCGATTGGCAACTGGCCCTGTCAATGTTTTTATTGGTCATCGGCTTTATCGGTACGGTCTGGATGGCCTCCAGAATTTACCGTGTGGGAATTTTAATGTACGGCAAGAAAACAAATTTAAAAGAAATGGTGAAGTGGTTCACCTATAAAAATTAAAAAAATTACACATTCATGAAAGCAGCCGCCATAGATATAGGTACCAACACTTTTCATTTGATTATTGCAGACCTTTCTGCCGGAAAAGTGGAGGTGAGCTACAAAACAAATGTCCCGGTAAAATTGGGCGAAGGGCGGCTGAATGAAAATATCATTATCCCTGCAGCCTTCGAAAGAGGGCTGCATACTTTAAAGCAGTTTAGCGAAGAACTGAAAAAACAGGGCGTTGAAATGCTGAAAGCAACGGCAACCTCGGCCGTGCGCAGTGCTATTAATGGTGCCGACTTTGTTAAAGCCGTCAAAGAAAGCACAGGCATTGACATAGAAGTTATTTCTGGCGAGCAGGAAGCTGCTTACATCTTCAAAGGTGTACAGGCAACAGGTGTATTGAAAAACACCTCGCTGGTGATGGATATTGGCGGTGGCAGCACCGAATTTATCATCTGCAAACCTGATGAGGTACTTTGGAAAAAAAGCTATAACGTTGGCGCTGCCAGGTTAATGCAGGCTTATTTTTATTCAGACCCCATTTCAAAAGAAGATCAGTCTGCTATTAACCAACATTTAACTAACCTACTGGCTGACCTGAAGCTTGCCTTTAAACAATACCAGCCTACTGTTTTAGTAGGTTCTGCTGGGGCTTTTGAAACCTTCGCAGAAATGCTTAACCCCGGTCTTGATTTAAAAAACCTGGCCACCACTCCTATTGATTATGCCGGCTACCGCCAACTCGCAGAGACCTTAATAAACTCTACCCATGAGGAAAGAGCCCAAATGAAAGGTTTAATTCCATTGCGGGTAGATATGATTGTAATGGCCTC
>NZ_JAZQPU010000114.1:0-2997 GCF_045628745.1 Pedobacter sp. | reverse complement strand
TTATTCTAAAAACTTGGAGGAGGCCGTTAAAATTTTAAATCCATTAAGTTCAGATTTAAATGTAATGCGTCAGAGTTTGTTGATGCCTGCTTTAGAGAGTGTAGCCTATAACCAAAACAGGAAAAACCCTGATGTTAAGTTTTATGAGTTCGGTAAAACCTACCATTTGGTGAATGAGAAATATGTAGAACGCCCACGTTTATTGATGATCTTATCAGGAGCTACACATCCTGAGCATTGGAATCACCAAAGCAGTCCGGTTAGTTTCTACAATATCAAAGCTGCTGTAGATGCTGTACTGGCAAGATTAGGTGTGGCTAACTTACAGAGCGAAGAGATCAGCAATGAGGATTTCGCTTATGGCATCAGGTATTACCGAGGTGATAAAACCGTAGTTAGCTTTGGTGCAGTTACTGCAGCAGACCAAAAGAAAGCTGACGTTAACAAAGCTGTATTTTATGCAGACTTTGACTGGGCCTTATTGTTAACGATGGTTAAAAAGAATAAAGTAGTCAACAAGGACGTTCCTAAATACCCTGCAGTGCGAAGAGATCTTTCGATGTTGGTAGATTTAAATGTGACTTTTGATGACTTGAAGACTATTGCTTTTAAAACGGAAAAGCGATTGATCAAGAATGTACAGGTGTTTGATGTTTATTTAGGTGACAAATTACCAGAAGGTAAAAAATCATACGCATTGAACTTTACCCTACAGGACGAGGAGCAAACGTTAACCGATAAGCAAATTGATGCTGTTATGCAAAAGATTATATATAACTTAGCGCAAACAGCGAAAGCAGAGATCAGAAAATAATTTATTTATAGGGATTTTGAATAAAATTAAAGTTTAATAACATGACTTCGGTTGCAGAACAATTAAATTCGGTAGTACAAAAGACAACGCGGCTTATTGCGTTATGTAATGCCTTACAAGAAGAAAATGACTTATTAAAGCTTGAAAATCAATTCGTAAAGACCAACCTTGAGGAGGCTAAAAACAAGAACGTCGCACTGGAAGAAAAGCTGCGTGTACTTAAATTAGCCAAGAGCATTGAGGGAACAAGTGAGAAGTCGCTTGATATAAAGCAAAAAATTAACGATTTTGTGCGTGAGATTGACAAGTGTGTTGTGTTGCTTAAAAAGTAATGACTACCCTAAAATTGAAACAAAGCTAAAAAATGGGAGAAATCTCGATAAAAATAACTATTTCTGATCGTATTTATCCTTTAAAGGTGAGTACGGAAGAGGAAGAAATTGTAAGGCGCGCAGCCAAGATTATTAACGAACGCATAAAAGATTACCAGGAGAATTATGCGGTAAGAGATAAACAGGATTTGCTCTCTATGGCGGTATTGCATTATGCAACGGCTGTGTTAAGAGTGGAAAATAAAGTCCAGGTTGAGGACACTGCGGTAGCTGATAAAGTGGAAGAACTAGATAGTTTATTGACGGATTTTTTCTCAAAATAAATCGTTCTTTATAGCAAAAAAGATATTAACCGTGGTTAAATCTTAAGTTTCAAGGGTATGAGTTACACTGCTGTCGTTTTGAAGGGGTCTTCTTTTCGATACAGCAGTATTTACGCTCCAGCACATGAAAACTTAATATTTAATTACGGTTTTTTTATACAAGAGAAATGGAAATAGTTGGAATAATAGGGTATGTGCTTGCCGGCCTGGCTATCGGTATAGCCATTGGAAGATACCTGTTGCGCACTTTACTGAAGAAACAGGAAGTTGCTGCACAAACAAAGATTAAAAAGATGTTAAAAGACGCAGAAATAAGTGCGGACATCTTAAAAAAAGATCGTTTACTGGAAGCTAAAGAAAAGTTCCTGTCGTTGAAAGCAGATCATGAGCAGGAAGTAAATACAAAGAATAACCAGATCAACCAACGTGAGAATGCGGTTAAGCAAAAAGAGCAAAGCCTTAACCAGCGCATGGAAAACGTAAACCGCAAAGAGCAGGAGTTAGATAACCAGAAAAAACACCTGGAGAAACAAACAGAAATTGCGATTAAAAAACAGGAAGATGTTGACTTGTTGAAAACTCAACATGTTAAACAACTGGAAGCTATTGCTGGTTTGAGTGCTGAAGAAGCTAAAAACCAATTGGTAGAGAATATGAAAGAAGAGGCTAGATCTCAGGCAATGATCCAGGTGAAGGACATTGTTGACGAAGCTAAACTGACTGCCACAAAAGAAGCTAAAAAAGTCGTTATCCAAACTATACAGCGTACAGCTGTTGAAGCGGCTATTGAAAATACAGTATCTATTTTCCATATTGAAAGCGACGAAATTAAAGGTCGTGTAATTGGTAGAGAGGGTAGAAACATTCGTGCGCTTGAAGCAGCTACAGGCATTGAGATTATTGTTGATGATACCCCTGAAGCCATTATCTTATCTGGTTTTGACCCGGTAAGAAGAGAGATTGCCCGTTTAGCCTTACACCGTTTGGTAACAGACGGCCGTATTCACCCTGCACGTATTGAAGAGGTGGTGGCTAAAACCAAGAAACAGATTGAGGAGGAAATTGTAGAGATTGGTGAACGTACAGTAATTGACCTTGGTATCCATGGTTTACACCCTGAACTGATCAGAATGGTTGGTCGTATGCGTTACCGTTCTTCTTACGGACAGAACTTATTACATCACTCCCGTGAGGTTGCTAATTTCTGTGCAACCATGGCTGCAGAGCTGGGCTTAAATGCCAAGATGGCTAAAAGAGCAGGTTTACTTCATGATATAGGTAAAGTGCCTGATGACAATCCAGAATTGCCTCACGCAATCTTAGGGATGCAATTAGCAGAAAAATATAAGGAACATCCTGAAATTTGTAATGCTATTGGCGCCCACCATGATGAAATTGAAATGACTTCCATGATTTCGCCAATCATCCAGGCTTGTGATGCCATCTCTGGTGCACGTCCGGGAGCTAGACGCGAAGTGGTAGAAAGTTACATCAAACGCCTGAAAGAATTAGAAGAACTTGCCTTGTC
>NZ_JAZQPU010000113.1:0-10852 GCF_045628745.1 Pedobacter sp. | reverse complement strand
GTTTTTCAGGAACCCTATTTTATTCCCATAGCGGGCGGCCATTTTATGCAGCAGCAGCTCATCATCTCCCGAAGCCAGGTCGTCTATTCCTTTAAAACCGCCTACTTCGTAAAATGCGGCTCTTTCATAGGTAAGGTTGGCTCCATTGCAGGTGGAAGGCTGGTTATTGCCAATGGTGGATGCACCAAGGCCAATGAGGTATAAAAATTCTAAAGACTGTGCACGCTCAAAAAAGTTCTGCTCAGCTGTGTATAAAACCGGTGAGGAGATCATTTTGAAATCATGCTCTTCATAATAGCTCACAATAGTTTTAAGCCAATTAGGGCCCATCAGGCAATCAGCATCAGTGGTAATAATTAACTTACCACTTGCCCCTCCTATGGCCGTCTCTATCGCTTTCTTTTTATAAGAGTTGATGGTGATAGGCTCATTTAAACTGATTAATTTAATTCTTGGATAGCGAGCTATGATTTGTGCGGTCTGGTCTGTAGAATGGTCGTCTATAAAGATCACTTCCATCAAATTGGCATCGTAGTCTTGTGCCAAAATATCTTCTATCGTTTTTGCTATTTGTGCTTCTTCGTTCCTGGCCGCAACAATAATACTCACAGGTGTATTACCACGTTTAAGTACAGGTTTCACCGTTTTGAGCTGGTGCCAGCCACGGATAAAGGAAAGCACCACCACCAAATAAGTGACGGTTAAAAAAGCAGAAATGTAATTAGCTACGTGTTGTATTTCCAAAGAAATTGAGTTTAAAAACAAAATATGAGCCTAATATAGCAGGAATAATAATATTAATCAGCCAGATACTGGCTGTACAGGCTACTACGGCTGCATTTTTATCGGTTACATATTTAAAAAAGAACAAGGCGGTTACACTGCGTATACCGATATCAAAAAGATCCAGTGAGGGCAGTGCCGATTGCACAAAGAACAGGATGCACACCATCATCACCATGGCATCGAAAGGCAGCTCTGGAATCAGCCATAAAAACATGATCATATATTGTGTGCTGAACACTACATATCGGGCAAGGCATAAAAGCAGGATCCTGAGCAGTTCTGTTTTGCGGTACCTGGCCAGCACTTTATAAAAGCGCTTGTATTTACGTGTAAAGCGGATGGATAGCAAAATGCCGTTCAGCCACCTGATGTTAAAAAATAACACCAAAAAGAACAAGGCAAAGATGGCCGCAAAAACACAAAGCGCAAGGTATAACCCGGGGTCTAAAAATTGAAATTTCGCCACAAATACACAAACGGCAATGGAGCCAAATACATTGGTAAGCACCAGCTGCCCTATGTTACCCACGGTCATGGCAATAACACCAATGATGCGTCTTTTAGGCGATAGAAAGAACACACGACCGCCATACTCCCCAATTCGGTTGGGCGTAAATATGGCCCATGTTAAACCACAAAAAACAGATTCTATGGCTTTCCACAGACTTAACTTTTCTATGGTGCGCAGCAGCCTTTGCCATTTTACAGCTTCCAGCCCCCAGTTGAGCAGCATGAGCACACATACAAGGGATATCACACTGATGATTTCTAACTGTGGTATGCTTTCCAGCATCACCATAAATTCTTTTAAATCGTTATTCTGGCTGAGCTTCACATAGATAAACCAAAATGCAAAGACTACAATTGCAATTTTAAGGAGGTAGGAGAAGAGCTTTTTATGGGTGGCTGTCAAATTTTTACTTTTACTGTCTGCAAATATGCTTAATATTGTTCTATGTTGGCGGAAAAAAAGGAAAGGGTTATCATGGGCATTGACCCCGGCACGGCTGTAATGGGCTATGGGGTAATTTTGGAAAAGGGAAGTAAAATAGAATTAATCACCATGGGTATTGTACGCATGGACCACCTGGATGATCATTTTTTGAAGCTACAACGCATATTTGAGAAAACCATTGTATTATTGGAAGAGTATAAACCTGATGTGTTAGCCATTGAGGCACCATTTTACGGTAAGAATATACAGGTGATGTTGAAATTAGGTCGTGCGCAAGGCATTGCCATGGCTGCAGCCTTATCAAAAAACATCATGGTAACGGAATATGCTCCCCGTAAAATCAAACAATCGATTACGGGTAATGGCAGCGCGGGCAAAGAACAGGTAGCAGCCATGTTGCAGCGTTTGCTCAATTTTAAAGAAACACCAGAATTTTTAGATGCCACCGACGGACTGGCAGTTGCCGTTTGTCACTCTTTTCAAAGGGTGAGCACCACCGGTAAAGGCAAGTCTTACTCCGGCTGGGAATCTTTTGTACAGGATAATAAAAAACGAGTAAGGTAATCTCTTATCTATCCCCTGCCATTCACTAATGCTTCACTAACCTATAGTTAGCTATTCAATAACCTATGCTCCGGTAAAAATAGGGAGCAGGTAGGGAGCTGCTGGCGGTTAGCTTCGGAATTTTCGGTACCAACCCGGTAGCAAACCCGTAGCAAACCTATGTTAATATACCACTATACTTGTGGTATAGGTTAGCAAACAGTAAGCGAAAGGTAAGGGAAGTAATAATGATGGTTAAGCCTTAGAGTGCGAAAGGGATAAAGTTATTCCTTATAAAATATAAAAGCCTGCATTCATATTTAATGATGCAGGCTTTTATATTTAAGGCAAGTAGAAACTAAGCCGCTAGTATTTTAAATACTGCTTTACAGCAGATAAAAGCACCTACAAATAAGATCACCCATGAAATAATAGATAAAATCATAGAATCACCTGCAAAACGAAGGAATACACCTATAACACTGGCAATAATACCAACAACTAATAAAATGTAGATAGAACTGTCATTAGCCCTTTGCATGCTTTCTGTATTGTGTTTTGGTGTCTGTTCCATTATATTTTTTGTTTTTAATGCTACAAAATTAATTATAAAATCTGTAAAAAGATAGAATCCTTAATAAGTTTTTAAGGAGTTGAGTCTTTGTTCTGCTCTTTCTGTCTCTTTAAGGTCCTTACGGGGATAAAATTGCTTTTCCCAGTCGCCATACATAGGGTTTGGAATCACAATATATTTAGTACCAAACAATTGCTGTGCACGGTTAACCTCTTCTGTGGTGATTTTTTGTTCCCTGTAAAATACGTTGGAAAAATCGCTCAGGTTATCGCCACACAACAAAAGAATGTTGTATTGCTCTTTGATTTTTTGTCGGCGGGGTTCCTTATCAGATGTTGATTCATTCAACACCAAATGTGCTGCATCGGCATTAGGAAAACCGAAACGTTTTAAATTATGCAATGTGCCATCAAACTCTGTTCCCAGCCTGTTGCTTACATAAAAAACCTCAACATTAAAGCGGGAAGCAAATTTCAAAAATCCAAAGGCCCCGGGTATGGTATCGGCAATGCCCTTACTGGTCCAGTTAGTCCAGGTTTTAAGGTCATAGCTTCTGCCATGCTGAATTTCAAAACCCTGGTATGGAGAGTTATCCAACACCGTTTCATCAATATCAACCACTACGCAATTGCGTTTGGTGGTGTCTGCATTTTTTAGTTGTTCTAACAGCGACAGGCGGGCAAAGTTATAAGCCTGAAATGCCAGGGCACGGAATTCACCAGAGTGTTGTTGCCATAATACGGCATTGGTATAATCTCTGTAACCTGTTTTATTGTTTTTTTGTGCCCATAAGCTTAAAGGCAATAAAAAGGAAAGGACGGTAAGGGTAAGTACTTTTTTCATATACATCTACTTAGAGAATTTTAAAATTACTGCTGTTGGGGGCAGTTGAAATAAAAAAAGACTTTATCCATGCGGATAAAGGCTTTCGTATGGTGATTTTTAATTATCCATTGAGTGCTGCGGCACCACTTACAATTTCTGAAAGCTCTGTGGTAATTGCTGCCTGACGAGCCTGGTTGTAGGCAAGTTTCAAGGCTTTTAACAAGTCACCAGCGTTTTCTGTTGCTTTATCCATTGATGTCATCCTTGCACCGTGTTCTGATGCATGAGAGTCTAACAATGCTTTATACAACTGAATTTTGATCGACTTAGGAATCAATTGTTCAACAATCTCTTCTTTAGAAGGCTCCAGAATATAATCAGTGTTTGAAGAGCTTGTTGTTGCAGTAACTTCTGTTTTTGGAAGCGGCAATAACTGCTCTGTGGTTACAAATTGTACTGCAGCATTTTTAAAGCGGTTATAAATAATTTCAACTTTATCAAAGTCGCCTTTTTTGAAACCCGCCATAATAGCATCGGTAATTTTAGTTACATTTTCAAAGGTAAGCGCAGTATACACATCATTATTGTTTCCAATCACTTTGTAGTTGCGTTTCTCATAGAAATCCTGAGATTTCTTACCGATAGACACAATACTCACATTTCCGTTTTTAAACTGCTCACTGTATTTCTCAGCGATTAAGTTGTTTGCAGCTTTAATTACGTTCATGTTAAAAGCACCTGCTAACCCACGGTTAGATGATACTACTACAATTAACACCTTATTAGGCTCACGCTCTTGAGTATAAGGTGAGGAAGATCCTTCCAGACTAGCAGAAAGATTTCCTAAGATATCTTTAAGTTTTGTAGCGTAGGGACGTAATTGTATAATAGCATTGGTAGCACGCTTTAATTTAGCAGCCGAAACCATTTTCATGGCTTTGGTAATCTGCTGTGTAGATTGTACCGACGCTATACGTATTCTTACTTCTTTTAAATTAGCCATTCTTTTTTAATCTTCTGCTAGAGTAACTTAGTATTTACTTGCTAGTTCTTTAGCTACTGTTTCTAATACACCAGTTACGCTATCATCTAATTTACCAGCTTTTAAAGCTTTTAAAGTATCAGCATGACGTAATTCTAACTGCTGCAAGTATTCTGCTTCAAACTCTCTGATTTTGTTTACAGGCACTGAACGCATTAAGTTTTTAGTACCGATGTATACAATCGCAACTTGTTTCTCTACAGTTAGTGGAGAGAATTGTCCTTGTTTCAAGATCTCTACGTTACGGGCACCTTTACCTAATACAGAAGTTGTTGCTGCATCAAGATCAGAACCGAATTTAGAGAAAGCCTCAAGTTCACGGTATTGTGCCTGGTCTAATTTCAAAGTACCGGCAACTTTTTTCATTGACTTAATCTGTGCATTACCACCTACACGAGATACCGAGATACCTACGTTAATAGCCGGACGAACACCTGCGTTAAACAAGTTAGATTCTAAGAAGATCTGTCCGTCAGTAATAGAAATTACGTTGGTTGGGATGTATGCAGAAACGTCACCAGCTTGTGTTTCAATAATTGGCAATGCCGTTAATGAACCACCACCTTTAACGATACCTTTCAAAGATTCAGGTAGATCGTTCATTGCCTGAGCAATGTCATCATTCTGGTTGATCTTTGCAGCACGCTCTAACAAACGACTGTGAAGGTAGAAAACGTCTCCAGGATAAGCCTCACGACCCGGTGGACGACGAAGTAATAAAGATACCTCACGGTAAGCAACAGCTTGTTTAGACAAATCATCATAAACGATTAATGCCGGACGACCTGTATCACGGAAGTACTCACCAATAGCAGCACCAGAGAATGGAGCGTAAAATTGAAGTGGAGCAGGATCAGCAGCAGAAGCAGAAACTACAACTGTGTAAGCCATAGCACCGTTTTCTTCTAAAGTACGAACAACGTTTGCTACTGTACTTGCTTTTTGACCACAAGCAACATATATACATAAAACAGGGTTACCTGCTTCATAAAATTCTTTTTGATTGATAATGGTATCAATACAAACGGCAGATTTACCAGTTTGACGATCACCAATTACTAACTCACGTTGACCACGGCCAATTGGAATCATGGCATCAATAGCTTTGATACCCGTTTGCAAAGGCTCGTTAACTGGCTGACGGTAGATTACCCCTGGCGCTTTACGTTCGATAGGCATTTCGTAAGTCTGGCCAATAATTGGTCCTTTACCATCGATAGGCTCTCCCATTGTATTAACTACACGGCCAAGCATACCTTCACCTACTTTAATAGAGGCAATTTTTTTAGTTCTTTTAATGGTATCACCTTCTTTGATCTTGTCATATGGGCCTAATAAAACCACACCAACATTATCTTCTTCAAGGTTCAACACAATACCTTGTAAACCACTTTCGAACTCAACAAGCTCTCCGGATTGAACTTTAGTTAAACCATATACACGAGCAATACCATCACCCACTTGTAATACAGTACCTACTTCTTCTAATTCGGCTTCTGATTTAAAGCCCGACAATTGTTGCCTAATAATTGCCGATACTTCGTCTGGTCTTACCTCTACCATAATTTATATTTTCTATTGTAAATCAGTAATTTTTTATCTGTTATATTTTTGAATTAAACCACGCCCTGGGCAAATTCTTTTTTTAGTTTGTTTAATCCGCTGGAGATACTTGCATCAAATTGCTTATCACCAACTTTAAGAATAAAACCACCTATAAGGTCTTCATTCACTTTTTCTTTTAACAACACCTGGTTTGCACCAATTTCTTTTTTCACCAAAGCAATAATTTCTGCTCTGCTGGTTTCAGTTAAGGCGGTAGCCGAACTTACTTCTGCCGTTACAATACCTTTAATACTGTTGTATTGGGTAACAACTTGTTTTGCTGCTGAAAAAACGATTTCAGAACGCCCTTTGCTTACCATTAGTTTCATAAATGAAAGGGTAATGGCACTCACCTTGTCTTCAAATAAATTCATCAGGATACCTGTTTTTTTATCTATTGGGACAATCGGGTTATTAAGAATAGCTTCTAATTGTGAATTTTCATCGATCACCTTTGAGACTAAAGCCATATCGCTTTTCACCGCTTCCAGAGAGTTATTCTCTACAGAAAGATCGATGATGGATTTGGCGTATCTGGATGCTGCTTTATTTTCTGACATTCTAATCTTATTTAGCTAATTGAATACAATTAGTTTAATTCAACATCTTTTAAAAGATTGGCTACCAAATCTTCTTGTTTAGCCTTATCTTGTAATTGACCACGTAAAACGCGCTCTGCAATTTCGATAGACAGGCTTGAAACCTGGCTTTTCAATTCATATAAAGCAGCTTTCTTTTGGTTCTCAATTTCGATTTTTGCTTTCTCAATTAATTTAGCGCCCTCAGTTTGTGCCTGAGTTTTGGCTTCATTAACGATACTGTCTTTTAAAGTTTTAGCTTCTTTCAACATTAAATCGCGTTCTGCACGTGCAGTTTTCATCAGCTCTTCATTTTGAGCAGTTAAACGAGCCATTTCTTGTTTTGCAAGTTCAGCTTTATTTAATGCTTCATCAATTGATTGCTCACGCTCTTTAATTGCCGCTAAGATTGGTTTCCAGGCAAATTTAGCTAAAACAAACATTAACAATAGAAACGCTATTGTTTGAAAAATAACTAACCCAAATTCAGGTACTAATAATTCCATTTTCTATTTTTATATCAAGTGTTCTCTTTTTTTTTAAAAATATGTACCCGACTTTACAGCCGGGTACAATATCATCTAGCCATTACCCATTAGGGCAACTACTACTGCGAAAAGCGCAACAGCCTCAACGAAGGCAGCAGCGATTAACATCGCAGTTTGGATTTTAGAGGCCGCTTCTGGTTGACGAGCGATACCGTCCATTGCAGAACCACCAATTTTACCGATACCTAGACCAGCGCCAATCGCAGCTAATCCTGCACCAATTGCAGCAATACTTCCTGTAATCATGATTTTATATATTAATAGTTGTTAAAAAATTCAGTTAATGGTGTTCTTCTATCGCCATACCAATAAATAAGGCTGATAAAATGGTAAATATAAAGGCCTGGATAAAGGCAACTAACAATTCAATTCCGCCGATGAATACAGCAAAAGCGATAGAGATAGGTGCAATATACAAACTATTGAAAACGAAGATTAAGCAGATTAAGGATAACACTAAAATGTGACCAGCAGTAATGTTTGCAAACAAACGAATCATTAAGGCAATAGGTTTAGTGAAGATACCAACAATCTCTACAGGAATCATAACGATCCACATTAACTTAGGAACGTCAGGTGCAAAGATGTGCTTCCAGTAATATTTGTTACCATTGAAAACAGTTAACAAAAAGGTTGCCAATGCAAGAATCATGGTTACTGCAATGTTTCCTGTAAGGTTGGCACCACCTGGTAAGAAAGGTACTAAACCTAACATGTTATTGAACCAGATGAAGAAAAATACAGTTAACAAATACGGCATGAAACGCTCATATTTATGACCAAGATTTGGTTTAGCAATATCGTCACGAACGAAGATGATAATAGGCTCCATCCATGATTGAATTCCTTTTGGAGATTTACCATGGTTCTTTCTGTAGCCTTTTGCAACGTTAAGGAATACAGCAAGAATGATAACAATGGAAATCAATAACGTACAAACGTTTTTAGTTACTGAAATATCCAATGGACGCTCATTTAAAGCATGATGTTTTTCATCAAGCGCTACATACTGACCATGTTCATTCGGGGTTGCAGATGCATAGTATATTTTCTCATGCATTTTAACGAAACGTTGTCCGTCTTTTTCAACCACAACTTTAGCATCGTCATCATAACGAAATTCAGCAGAACTAAAGCTTACCAACCCATTAGCTGTATATAAAATTACAGGGAGTTGAATGTAAGTATCACCGATCACATGCCAGCTGTGTGAGTCAGCAATATGATGCAAGGCAAACTTGCCTATATCAAACTTTTCCGCACCATGTGGTTCGGCGTGTGCATCTACTGTTGTCTGAAGGCTATCCGACTGCGCAAAAGCAGGGGAAGCAACAGAGAAAAACGCTAAAAAAAGCGTGAAAGCAACAATTAGCCTATTCACTTTAGAAACAAAAACGTGGTTACAATCCATTTACTCGCAGATTTTTACTATTTATTTTGGTGGCGCAAGTTACGTAACAAACAGTATATTTCAAAGAAGCTAAACAATAAATATAAAGAAAAAAAGTTGAGGACGAAAACGAAGCCGCTTCCAGTGCTTTTAAGGCTGTAAATCAGCACGAAAGCCATAGAGAATACCATTTTCAAGGCTATTGACCCCATAATGGCCATAATTCCACTTTCGGGGTTGCGTTTGATACCTAAAAAAACCACCACATAAGCGATATAAGTAATGCCACCGAGGTAGCCAAATACAAGCCAGAATTTTGGCACAAGTATGGTTTCTTGCGGAAAAAAGGCAGGTAAATAGAAGGCAATACAGCCTAACACCAAACAATATAACAGGTAACTCAGGGTAAACTTACTTAAACTCAAATCGATCTTTTTTTTTTACAAAAGTATACATTTACCACAGTACAGCATTGCCTATTTTTGATTCAATTGTTTTATAACCTGGTAAAGAGAAATAATTACCCCCAGCAAACTAAATATTGCGGTAAGAATTGGCTTTTTGTTTTGCTGCCATTCATCAAGCTTATAGCCAATAAAAGCAAAAAGCCCTATAGTAGCCAACATTTGAAAGCCTATACCAGAATATTTAACCAGGCTGCTGGATGTATTTTCTTCCTTATTATCATTAGACTCCTGCATCATGGTCTCAAATAAAATTGGGCAATTAAGGTGTAATAATTGCTGAATAAAATAATTTTGTCTACTTTTTGATTGACATTGACTCAACCTATACTTTTAAAAACCTGCGTTTTTAGTATGCTAAAGATAACATTTATTTGCTGTGGTTTTTGCATGCTGCTTGCTTGTAGTGCTCAAAAAGAAAGCCCCGGCAGTCGTGGAATGCAAAATTTAACGGCAAAATACAATTACTTATATAATGCAGGTCTGCTGCTAAAAAATTATGAGGCTAACCTGAACGACAGCTATACAACTAATTTTCAACAGCTATTGCCATTACACCTTTCAGCAGCTTCGGGTACAGGGAATTCTGCTGACCTTGACCTTTTGATCAGCAAAGCTCAAACCATTATTTCTCGAAAAAGCGATAGCAAATATATTGCAGATGCCTATCTCCTGCTTTCCAAAGCGTACTTCCTTAAAGGGAATTACTTTCTTGCAAAAGAATATGCTGCTTATGTGGTGAAGACTTATCCCAAAGTTTTACACCTTTATATCCAGGGTTTAGACGGTACAGCCCTTAACTTAATGAAGCTGGACCAGCCAACACTAGCAGCCCCATATTTGGATACCCTGAAGCTTAACCTGCAAAAAGCGAAGAAACAGAAGGCATCTCCCTTGGCTACATTAGCACAAAATGCAATTGATGGCCATGATTTTCAATCTGCAACAACTTATCTGGAGAAAGCCTTAAAAGAAAGACCTGAAAAAGCGCAGCAATACCGCTGGACCTATATTCTTGCCCAGCTTTTTGAACAAGAGAAGCATTATCAACAGGCTCTTTATTTCTACAAAAAGGTAGAAAAAAGCAATGCACCTTTTGATTTGTATTTCAATGCCCTCTTGAGCAGATTTAGGTTATATGGTTTATTAGGTCAAAAGGACCTCGATGAAAGAAAGCCAATTTTAGCACTTCTTAAAGAAGATAAAAGCATGGAATTCCGAGATCAGCTTTATGACCGGCTGGCACAAATTGAAGAGGCAAAGGCTGATTACGATGCCGCTGAAAAATATAACCAGCTTGCCTTGCAGTCAAACCATCAAAATAAATACCAGCAAGGCATCTCCTATTTAAGATTAGCTGATTTACAGTTTCAGCACTTTAAAGACTATTACCGTGCAACGTTATATTACGATAGTGCCTTAAACACATTGCCTAAGCATTACCCTGATTATGCCCAGGTGCGGCAAAAGGCGAACGACCTGAGTTACCTGAATGAGCGTTATGCCACCATTGCTTTGGAAGAAGAATTACAAAATCCAAAG
>NZ_JAZQPU010000112.1:0-2042 GCF_045628745.1 Pedobacter sp. | reverse complement strand
TAAAAAAGCGGCGGTTATGACTTACCGCCGCCAGGATGAATTACTACTGTAGATAATTTACGGTAAGCTCGATTTTTATGCCTGCAAGTGCCTTAGAGATGATGCAATTTTCCTTTGAAATAAATGCCTGCTTTTCAAAGTCTTCTGCCGTTAGTCCTTCGATAGCTGTGGCATTAAGTTCAAGATCGATCTGGCTAATACCACCTTTTACCATATCCACTGATACCACTGCATTGGTATTCATTTCACCCGGAGCATATCCTTGCTCCGATAAAGCATAGGCAATCGCCATGGTGAAACAACCGGCATGTGCAGCTGCAAGCAGCTCTTCCGGATTAGCACCTATTCCATCCGCAAACCGGGTATTAAAAGAATATTGAGTTTCATTGAGTACACCGCTTTGGGTGGTTAAATGGCCACGACCTGACTTAAGGTCTCCCTGCCAAAAAGCTTTTGCTGTTCTTTTCATGATTTTAACTTTTGTTGGGTCAAAATTCTACTTTTTGCAAAAGCTATTTTTTCACTTAAGTTAAAAATGGCAAAAAAAATGGAGAATAACGATTTCAATGCTTAAGAAGGTCTATATTAATCAGATAATGACAATTCAATGGGGTAAAGACATGGACCTTAAGTCATTATTAGGTGTGACAGTAATTTGGGTATTACTATAAATTGCTGGAGAATTGAATTCTCCAGCAATATGCAGCCCGTCAGATTTGAAATGTTTTTTATTCCTGGCTGTTGTGCTGACTGTTTTTTAATCTTTTTCTTATCCGGCTCAATGACGGATGGTGATGCCCAGAAAGGAAGAAATATGATAAGTAGGAATCCGTTCAATGATATTGGGATGTTCTTCCGATAGTCTTAAGAACCTCTTTTCGTGAGAAAAGAACATGAATTCTTCTGTGCGTGATTGTGCGTAAGCACAAAAAAGTTTCTGCCAACAGTCTGCCGAACTTTCCCCAATTTGGATTGGCTTCGTACAGGCCATTAAGATCCTAATAAGAAATGAAGATGACCTCAGCGTCTTCCATTGCTTCAATAAAATACCAGCAGGGATTCTGCGAAATAACTCCTGAAGGAAACGACAAACTGGTTTTCCGAAAAAAGAACAGGTTAATTTCCTCCCCAGTGTTGGGATCACGGTAATATATCCGGAAAATTCCTTTTACAACTAGCCAAGGTCGTTACAGACCATGCTCTGCATATTAAAGAAATCACCTTTAGATATCTTACGGGGTTTCCAGAGGGTCAGGATTTCATTTTTTTCATTCATGGCATGTAATAATATGTTCGCTTGGGTAGACATCACTATAACTTAATAACTGTAAATTAACGCATAGATTACACTTGCAAAGCGATAGGAATTTAAGTTAAAATTATACAAATAATTTGACAATTCCTTACCAGAAGCACAATACGGGTGGTATTTGACAAAGCGGTTATTTATCTCAAAAATACCTCTTAGCATGGAGGCAAAAAAATATAAGGCTGTGGATTAACTTAAGTTAAAAATTATGAATGTAGAATACACGAACTTTAACGAATTGAATTGAGCAGTATAAAAATCCTTTTCTCGAATCTACGCTTAAGGAATGATATATTGCCCGGCACTGGCCACATAGGTTACCTGCAGAATTTTCAACGGTAAATAAAAAAGCAAATAATAACTTAGATGTTCCTCTTTTCTCTTATGGCAAAAAACTTTATCCAAACTGAATTTGTTCAATCATATGAAGGGTGGTTTTTCAATCTCAGCAAACTTATAAATGTTAAATTTTAATGACTGATCTATATGGCAGAATCGATAGAAGAATTTTATAGGCATAAGTCTATTGCTCTGTCCGATGACATGAAACAGGATATTGGCCAGTTCAATGTTTTTCGTATTGAAGAACAATTAAACTCCTCATCTACAACTCCTACTTTTATCCGCAGAGATTTTTTCAAGATCATGTTATTCCAGGGTGACAACGTATTCCATTATGGAGATAGGAGCATTGAAGTGACAGGTAATACATTGCTTTTTTTCAATCCACACG
>NZ_JAZQPU010000111.1:0-21705 GCF_045628745.1 Pedobacter sp. | reverse complement strand
AGGGGGAAATCAAGGTTGAGGACACCGTTTTTGAGGTTCAGCCATGCAGATACAAAATAATCCTTTGCACAGTAAAACACCACAGGGATAGAGAAGGCAATATTGAGCCAGCCAAAGAAGTTTTGAAACTCTATCTCTAATTTCGAAAGGCCGAAATATTCAGGAAAGCTTAGCAACATGGTGTTACCAAAGCAAAAACCCGCTACAGCAATTCTGGTGATCAGGGCTCTATCGGCTACAGAAGATTGTTGCTTTTTAACAACATCCTGCAGGCTAATTAAAGGTTCATAGCCAATTTGGGCTAAGGTTTCCACTAAACCCCGTAAAGAAAGATCCTGATTTTTAAAGGTGATGGCAACTTGTTTTTTTAGGAAATCTATCCTCGACTGTACAATTGCGGGGTTGATTTTATACAGGTTTTCCAGTAACCAAATACAGGAGCTGCAATGGATGGCTGGAATATATAAAGTGATTACCGTTATTTTCTCATCACAATAATCAACAAGGCCGGCCGCTACTGCAGGTTCATCGAGGTAGTCGAAGTGGAGGTTTTGTTGTTTTTGGGTTTTCCCGGGTACATCATTATAAGCGTAATAATTACCTAAATTGTGGCTGGACAAAATTTGATAAACCCCTTTGCAGCCTACGCAGCAAAAGTTCTTATCATCTTGTTGTAATGGACTAGAAGGCAGGTCATCACCACAATGGTAACATTGTGTAGCTACAGCTAAAACTTTGGTCTTTAACATAGGGCAAACATTATGCTACAAAAGTGCAGTACAATGCTTGCCTGTAAAATGACTAAGCTTTTAACAAAATGTGATCCCTGTCACTTTTTCTATCCCTCTTTAGCCATTCATCAACAGATTAACCATTTCTTTCAATTCTTCCAGTTCTTGTTCTAACTTTTCTACCCTTTGTGCTAACAAAGTATTACTTTGCACAACAAGCAATTTTTCTTCCTCTATGGGCTCAGGCACCATGTCGCCACCAAAAAGTTGCATGAAACGAACTTCTTTTTGTCCTGTTTTTTTCTGTAGCTGTTTAACATAAGGCGGCTCATGATGGGCAAGCTGCTGCAAAATTTCTACTACTTCTTCTATACTTTCAAAGTCAGACATTCTTGCCGAATAGGTATTTAATTCGCCAGGCGTTAATGGACCGCGCAGAAATAAAAGTGCCAGCAGGGTAAGGTCTTTAGGGAGCAAAGGGTATTTAATAGCCAGGTTATGTTTGTATTTGGTGCTGCGGGTGCCTGCACCCGTTGCGGTGCCAACTAAACCTTTTATTTTTAAGGCGTTTAATGTCAGTGTTATTGTTTCTTCATCGTAATTAACAACAGGGTTTCTGGAAGTTTTCTGGTTACAAGCCAGCATAATGGCATTAATGCTCATTGGATAATAGTCTGGTGTAGTTTTACTCTTTTCAATTAATACCCCAAGAATTCTTTGTTCTTCTGCATTTAGGGGCTCCAATGTTTTGTTATCTTCCATTGAGCTAATATAAGATGATCCTGAAAACTTTTTAATATTTTATGGTGTTGTTTTAGAAAGTTTAATAATATTCTAAAAGCTTATGCCATCAGAAATCGTCACGAAATGCAGCAAATTACTAATAGATAAAAATTTGAGAGTCGTATTTGCAGAAAGTGCTACAGGAGGGAGGTTAGGTTATGAATTCTCTATGACAGAGAAGGCTGGTCAATTTTTTATTGGCTCATTGGTTACCTATGATGCCGGTTTAAAGCAAGACAGACTTGATGTGAGTAAAGAACTGATAGATGAATTTACGCCGGAATCTGCTGAAGTGACCAAAGCGATGACTTTAGGTTTAAGCGTGATTGTGCCAGCAGATATTTACCTGAGTATTACAGGTCTTGTATCTCCAGGAGGTAGTGAAACGCCAGAAAAACCTGTAGGTACCATTTTTATCCATGGGCTCTGTAAAGATAGGGAAATTGTAGACCGGACAGTTTTTAAGGGTAGCCCCGAAGAAATTGTCATGCAAGCAATAGACCGGGTGGCCACCTTGCTCATCGAAAGTATCAATGCTAACTACTAATTCCATCAATTGCAGCAGTAGCGATGCACAAGCTATGTATATCTTGTCTTAAGTTTTTTTATTTGCGACAAAGTGCATAGCTTTAAGTTCAGGTATGAAAGAGAAACAAAGGGGTAACGAGAAAATATTACTCGGCATGGTGTCTTACGTTCTGAGTTTCACTGTCAGTGAATTTTGCAAATATGGTTATACCTTGGCTTTTGAAAAGGAATTATCAGATTTAAAAGGACTGGTTAAAGCTGACTCCATTTACGAGAACGATTATGAAATATTAGAAACGTTAAATGATCCTGCAGTGGTGCTGCTGCTCAACTCCTTAAATAAGGTTGCAGAAGCTATTCAAATGTTTTCCATGATCAATAATATTGATGAAGTGGAAAATATGTTCGATCAGGAATGCCATCAACATGCATCAAACAACTTCCATTTTTATGTAAATGAAAGTGTGGGTACCAGCTATGAATCCCTACTGATGGAAACCCATGAGTTGTATTTTTCGGTGATGCACCTTATTTTTCATACTGCTTATCAGCTGCGGCTGGACAAAATAGATCTACCAGAGGCGATTTTCGATACTTTTTACTTTGACTTTCTCGATGTGCTCGATAACAATATGAAAACCGATGATAAAAACATCAGGCTTTTATTTGAACTGATCGTTGATTTAAACGACGATGCGGTTGCTTTCAGCAACCTCACCTAAGGAATTATTTTAATAAAGCTTCGCGGTGTTCAAAACAACCGGAGCGTTTAATCTTAAAGATCCTGTATCATGATGAATGGTACAGGATCTTTTTTTGTTATTGGATAGCTTGCCTGCAAGTAATAATTAGCTAATCGTAAAGACATTATTTGAAGGGCATTGGCAGGGCCTTCAGTTATCAATCGATATAGGTAGGCCCTACGAAGGCCCTACCAATGCCCTCTGAACGCTATGGAAACTAATAGGTTCATGATCGCTATAAGTCATTGACAAGAAAACGTTTTTGTTGGTGTTTTCGGAAGTTAATTCCATTAAAAAAGCCATATCATTTTTGAATGATGTGGCTTTTGAAAAGATTTATTTGAATTTAAAACGAAAAGTCATCGTTAGGTTTGGTACCATTACCTTCATGATTTTCAGAAAACTCGTAGCGTTTTTCAACTACTTCCTGGTGATTTTTAATGTAATCCACCGTTTCATTTAATCCTTCTGCAAACTTCTCAAAGTCTTCTTTATAAAGGAAGATTTTATGTTTTACAAATACACCATCTTCTAATCTCTTTTTACTCTCCGTTAAGGTTAAGTAAAAATCTCCTGAGCGTGTTGCTTTTACATCAAAAAAATAAGTTCTCTTACCGGCCCTTACTTTTTTAGAAAACACCTCTTCTCTCTCTTTGTTTTCAAATTCTCCCATGGTTGGTATTAATCTTGGTTTTGGTTCGGGTAAATATAATGCAATAATTATTAAACTTCAAAATAGAAATTACACAGAATTTTTTTCTTCTTCCAGTAATTGATTTTGGTACATTTCTTTATATGCGCCGTTGAGGTCCATTAATTGCTGATGGCTGCCTTGTTCTAAAATTTGTCCCTGGTCAAGAACCATAATAACGTCGGCATTTTTAATAGAAGAAATGCGGTGCGCAATAAGTATACTTGTTTTGCCTTTCATAATTCTGCCCAGGTTGCGCAGTATCTCTTCTTCCGTTTTAGTATCCACGGCAGAAAGACAATCGTCGAATATCAAAACTTTAGGTTCTTTAATCAGGGCTCTGGCAATAGATACCCGTTGTTTTTGTCCACCGGAAAGGGTAATGCCTCGTTCACCCAGCATGGTTTCAAACTTTTGTTCAAAGTCCATGATGTTGTGGTATACAGCGGCACTTTTCGCAGCTTCTATCACATCGGCCTCCACAACCTCGTCTAAGCCAAAGGCAATATTATTTTTGATGCTGTCAGAAAAAAGAAACACTTCCTGGGGCACAAAACCCACCTGGTTACGGTAGGCGCCAAGGTTTAGGCTTTTTAGTGGTTTCCCGTCTACCAGTATTTCGCCGCTATCAGCATCATACATGCGCATAAACAAATTGGCTAAAGTAGATTTTCCAGAGCCTGTACGGCCGATTAGCGCCACAAACTGACCTTTTTTAATTTCGAAACTGATGTTTTTCAGGGCCTGGATGCCTGTATCAGGATAGGTAAAACTGACATCTTTAAATTGTATGCGTCCTTCAAATTCAGGAATCACTACATCGCCAGATATAATATCTGGCTGCAGCTGTAGAAACTCATTGATTCTTTTTTGTGAGGCTGCTGCACGCTGGATCAAAGTAGTTACCCAACCGAGCATGCTTACGGGAAAGGTAAGCTGATTTACATATACTATAAATTCGGTAATGTTACCGGCGGTAATAGCGCCACTCATCACTTGTTTGCCGCCAATAAAAACGGTGAAAATGGTGCTTAGTCCAACCAGAAGTAAAATGGTAGGATAAAATACAGCTTGCACCCTCACCAGGCTCATGGAGTTTTGTTTATAGCCTTCACTTTCCTGGGCAAAGATTTCTTTGGTATGCGCTTCCCTCACATAAGATTTGATGACCCTGATGCCGGAGAATCTTTCCTGCACAAAACTGGAAAGGCTTGACAGGCGCTCCTGTATGGTTTCACTCTTTTTATTGATCAGTGTATTTACAAAATAGATGGTTACAAACAGCAGGGGAAGGGGTAAAAGGCTGTAAGTAGCTAATGTAGCGTTCACCGAATACATGTAGGAGATGATGAGTAAGAACAACACAATGGTGTTGATGGCATACATAATTGCCGGCCCCACATACATTCTCACCCTGTTTACATCTTCTGTGGCACGGTTCATCAAATCGCCCGTATTGTTTTTACGGTAGAAACCCAAACTTAGATCCTGGTAATGGGCATATATTTCATTTTTCATGTCGAACTCAATATGCCTGGACATCAGGATAATGGTTTGCCGCATAAAGAAGAGAAAAAGACCACGTAAAAGGTATAAAATAATAACCAGGGCACCAAAATAAAAGAGGCTGTAGCTAAAAATATCATAGATAATAGTTTGCTGGTTAAAGCCGTTGAATAGGGTGTAAACCTGTATATTTTCAATGATCAGGTTAAAAGCATGGCCGATGACTTGTGCGGGAATGACGGCAAAGATATTAGAGATGATGACGAACAAAATTCCCGGTATAATCCACCATTTATATTTGAGGAAATATTTATTTAAAAAACGAAGGTGCTTCATGTTCATGTAAAGTTATACAAATAGACCCTATTATTTTATACACTTTACTGAAAGAAGGTAAAATAACGTTTTTTTTATGCTAGTTTTGCGGCATAGCTGATAAATATAATTGTATGTCTGATAAAAGCCCAATTGTAACTTCTATTCTGGATCAACTTACTGCGTTAGGGCATAAAAAAGTTGTTTTTTGTAATGACCCTGATACTGGCTTAAAAGCTATTATTGCGGTACACGATACAACTTTAGGTCCTGCAATGGGGGGTACAAGAATGTGGAATTACGGTTCTGAGGCTGAAGCACTGGAAGATGTACTCCGTTTATCAAAAACCATGACCTATAAAGCAGCCATCACAGGCTTAAATTTAGGGGGTGGTAAGGCCGTCATTATTGGAGATTCCCGAAAAGGAAAATCTGAAGCCATGATGCGCAGCTACGGAAGGTTTATTAAAAACCTGAACGGTGAATTTATTACCGCTGAGGATGTTGGTACCACCACCAGGGATATGGAGTTTATCAGGATGGAAACCAACCATGTTACTGGTGTGCCAGAGGCTATAGGTGGAGCAGGGGATCCTTCTCCGTATACAGCTAAAGGGGTATACCTTGGTATCAAAGCTTGTGTAAAAGAGGTTTTTGGTACAGATATGCTTGCCGGAAGATCTGTAGTGGTACAGGGAATAGGTAGTGTAGGTGAACATTTGGTAGAATTGCTGAGAAATGAAAATGTAGAAGTTTTTATCAGTGACATTGATGGCGAGCGTTTGCAATATGTAGCCTCTAAATATAAAGCTAAACCTGTAGATGCTGATAAAATATTTACCATTGATGCAGATATCTACGCACCTTGTGCTTTAGGGGCTACGGTAAATGACCGTACAATACCAAAAATGAAGTTTGCCATTATTGCCGGTTCAGCAAATAACCCATTGGCAGATGAGCAAAAACATGGTCAGCTGTTATTGGAGAAAAATATATTATTTGCCCCAGATTACCTGATCAATGCTGGAGGTTTAATAAATTGCTATTCTGAGTTAACCGGTTTTGGCAAAAAAAGAACGATGCAGTTAACAGAGCATATTTATGATGCTACACGTAACGTTATCCAGATGTCTAAAAAAGAAAATATCCCTACCATACAGGCTGCAAACCGCATTGCAGAATTAAGAATTGCGGACATAAAAAAAATCAAATCGTCGTTTTAAAATAAATAAATAATTAGGTAAATTTACCACTCGTTCTTACATTCATGTTAAATAGAAGGCACTTAAGAATTAAAGCTTTGCAAAACATTTTTGCTTGGCAAATGACAGATAAAAAAGATCTGGAATCATCGAAGAGAGAATTGATGAAAAGTATTGACGATGTGTACGAAATGTACATCCGTATGCTCGCTCTTCTATCTGAAATTACGGAATACACTGCTATTGATGCCATCGAAAGATCCAATAAGCACTTTCCTACTGCAGATGACCTCAATCCTAATCAAAAATTGCTGACAAACAAGTTTATCAACTTGTTGCAGAAAAATCCAGATTTCCAGTCGAAAGTTAATAAATACCAGGTCAACTGGCATTCTGATCCGGAATTTATTAAAACTATTTATAATAAATTAAAGGCTACCCCAGAGTACATTGCTTATTTAGCAGCAACGGACAATGAAGGTTTGGAAGAATCTAAAGAGATTATTAAATTTATTTTCCGTAAAATTATCCTTAAAAATCAAAACGTTATCCAGGATTTTGAAGATAAATTTATCAACTGGTCTGTAGATAAAGAAGTAATGCAGGGTATGGTGGCAAAAACTTTAAAGAATTTTACTTCAGAAGATCCTTTTGCTAATCAATTGACGCCCATCAGTCCAGACTGGAAAGAAGACAGCAAATTTGTACAAGACCTTTTTGTACATACTTTAAAGAACAACAATAAATACCAGGAATTAATTGCTGAACGCACTAAAAACTGGGAATCTGAACGTATTGCTTTGATGGATACCATCCTGATGAAAATGGCGATTTGCGAAATGTTGAATTTCCCTTCTATTCCGGTAAAAGTGACCATCAATGAATACCTTGATTTATCAAAAGATTACAGTACACCGAAGAGTAATTCATTCATTAACGGTATATTAGATAAAATTTTAGGTGATCTAAAAAGAACGGACAGCATTAAAAAGCTTGGAAGAGGACTAATTGAAGAATAAAAAAGATATGAAACAAATTATGATGATTGTCATGGCAGGTGTTTTATTTACATCATGTCAAGAGAATACTGCTAAAGAACCTGCTGCTGTAAATCAGGCAGATAGCGCAAATTCGGTAGTGATGACTACCTCAACAGCTGCTCCTGATGCACCTGTTTTAACTTTCGCAAAAGAGAGTTATGACTTCGGTAAAATTAAACAGGGTGAAAAAGTTCAGTATGATTTTAAATTTACCAATACAGGTAAAACACCATTGATTATTTCTAACGCTGTAGCTACTTGTGGCTGTACGATTCCAGAAACACCAAAAGATCCGGTTATGCCAGGTGCTGAAGGTGTAATTAAAGTTGTTTTCAATAGCGCAGGTAAAGTAGGGGTTCAGGATAAAGTGATTACAGTGACTTCAAATGGCAATCCAGCTATCAATGAAGTTCATTTAATTGGTGAAGTAGAAGAACCAAAATAATTTAACAAACAAAAAAATATAAAGATATGACGACATCAGTAGTAATTTTACAAGCAGGAGGCAATGGTATGTTAGGCACTTTAGTGCCTATGGTTTTAATCATGGTTGTGTTTTATTTCTTTATGATCAGACCACAGGTTAAAAAAGCTAAAGACCATAAAAAACTGGTAAGTGAGTTACAAAAAGGTGATAAAATTGTAACTACAGCAGGTATCCACGGTAAGATTGTAGATCTAAACGAAACAACTTTCTTAATTGAAGTTGAAAGTGGTACTAAAATAAGATTTGATAAAACGGCCATCTCTTTAGATGCAACTAAAGCTACTTTACCTAAAGCTTAGTTTTGCCAGTTAAAAATTAAGCCGCTCCAGTTTCTGGGCGGCTTTTTTTATTAAATTTGTTTACATTACACCTATGCCACTCATTAAACTTACAAATGTAGAACGCAAGCGTATCCTGACTTTGATTGTCTGTGTTTTACTGGCAATTAGTGGCTGGTTATTTCTAGCGTTAAACAATAAATATATCTATACGGCCAAAACTGTATTGATTTATAAAAACTTCCCTCAAAAAAAGGCTTTCCATCCATTACAGTCTGATACGGTAGACCTGCAGGTAGAAGGAACAGGCTGGCAATTGTTATTTGCCCGCTTGCGCATTAAACCACAGTCTATTTCCATTAGCCTGGAGAAGTTAAACAACAGGAATTTTATTGTTTTCTCAGAACAGTTATACAATGTAAATAACCAGTTGCTGACCGCGCAAAAGGTAATCTCTGTTAAACCTGATACACTGTATTTTGATTTCTCCACAAGGACAGTCAAGAGAGTGCCAGTAGAACTGGTGTCGGAACTTGAGTTTAACAAACAATATGGCATCTCCTCTGATATCCTGATCACCCCTAATTATGTTACCGTTTCTGGTCCCCAGAAGGAGCTTGATTTGATCGATTCCTGGAAAACAGATACGCTGAGAGTTAAAGGTATTCAAAATTCTGTTAAAACAAGGGTGGCCATGGACCATGGTGATTTTAAAAACATCAGTATTTTTCCTGCCAATGTGGAGGTCAGCATCCCTGTTGATGAGTTTACTGAAAAAACCATGGAGGTGCCTCTTAAAATTATCAATAATAAGGAATATTATAATGTTTCCCTCTACCCAAAAAAGGTAACTATTACTTTTATGGTCTCCCTGTCGAGTTACCATATCGTCAATGAAAACTTTATTGATGCCGTAGTGGATATGGAAGAGTGGAAATTATATAAACACCCGCAACTGCAGGTTAAGCTTACCCGTTTTCCCGACTATTGCAGGTTAATTAAACTCTCCCCTTCAAAGGTGGATTTCATCATCGAGAAATAATGTTAAAAATAGGAATTACAGGTGGAATTGGGAGTGGTAAAACCACCGTGTGCCGGGTTTTTGAGGTACTGGGCATTCCAGTTTTTTACGCCGATACAGTGGCCAAACAAATTATGGTTCAGGATCAGATCCTGATCAGCGGCATCAAAGATACCTTTGGTGAAGAAAGTTACTCCAGCGAAGGTCTTTTAAACAACAAACATATTGCGGGCATCGTCTTTAATGATACGCTTGCTTTAGAAAAGTTAAATGCATTGGTACATCCTGCTGTTTTCAGGGCCTTTGACCAATGGGTGGCTCAAGTACCTGCCAGCAGTCCTTATATATTAAAAGAAGCAGCCCTGCTTTTTGAGAGTGGTTCTTACCAGATGTGCGACTATAGCATCCTGGTTACAGCACCTTTAGCGGTGAGAAAAGAACGCGTAATGTTGCGCGACCAGGTTACTGAAGAGCAGGTACAGGCACGTATTGATAAACAATTTACGGATGAAAAGAAGTTGGAACTCGCGGATTTTACGCTGGAAAATAACGAAAGTACATCCATCATTATGCAGGTGTTAGACTTGCACCTGCAATTTATAAATAGAAAAAATTAAATGATATTAGCTGATTTTATAGTGCAACGCCCGGTGGGTTTGTACTGTGTGTATGGAGATTTCTATTTAGACCCCAAAGTGCCAGTTCAAAAGGCTGTTATTTCTCATGCCCATGCCGACCATGCTATTGGTGGTCATGCCCAGGTTTATTGTACAAAATCCACAGCTTTGTTTATGAAACATCGCTATAGGGACAATGCCGGAGAAAGCTTTTTCCTGAAAGATTTCCACGAGTCATTTATAATTAATGAAGTCACCATTACTTTTATCCCCGCCGGACATATGCTGGGCTCGGCACAGGTAATGATGACCTATAAAGGTATCAAGTACCTTTATACAGGAGATTTTAAGCTGCAGGCAGATACCACCTGTGAGCCCTTTGAATTTGTAAAGGCCGATGTGCTGCTCACAGAAACAACATTTGCCAATCCGGATACACAACATCCTTCGCCAGAAGCGGAGTTGCTGAAATTAAATGCCACCACCTCCAATATTATGTTAGGCGCTTATGTGTTGGGTAAAAGTCAGCGATTGATACACCTGCTGCAGCAGCACTGCCCTGAAAAAAGAATCCTCATCCACCATAGTATTCTTCCCTTTTTGAGGATCTATGAGCAGGCGGGCATCAGCTTTGGTAAATACGAACTTTTCGATAAGCGCGTTTTGAAGTCAAACCAGCAAATAGTTTACCTGGTGCCGCCTATGGTTTATAACAGTAACATCAAAACCATGAATGTGATGAAGGTTTTCGCCACCGGATGGAAAGATTTACAACGCAGCAATAAAATACAACTCTATGTTTCTGATCATGCAGATTGGAATGATATTCTCCTGACCATCACTAATGTTCAACCTACACAAGTGTGGACCACACATGGAAGTGGTGTAGCTTTAAAAAACTATTATGGTGAAAGGCTGGAAGTGAAGATACTGAACTAATGGAAGAGGAAAAAGATTATTATTTTATTGAAGGAGGGCTGATGGTATTTACCGAAGCCCACCATTTAAAAAGGGGCTATTGCTGCAAAAATAAATGCAGGCACTGCCCCTGGAAATACGGTAAAGAGAAGAAATTAGTGCCCGTGGCCGCTGCTAAAAAAACCAATCAGGGCAATACCAATACCGATTAATACGGCTATCATTTTACGCATATTTACTTTATGGTCTACACTGGATTCGAAGAGAATCGTGGTGGAGATGTGTAAGAAAATACCGATCACCACACCCATCATTTTATTGAAATAGGCCTCTACACCACCAATGCTGCCATTGCTGATGCCGGTGCTCACATAAAAGCCCAAAGGGGCCATGATAGCGAAAATGGTAATGAAAAACACAATGTTTCTTTTGGTGTAATGGCTTTGCATCAGGATGCTCGCCAGCGCAAATGCTGCTGGAATATGGTGTAAGGAGATACCAAAAATCAGCTCGTTATGTTGATCTTTAGCCAGGGGCATACCTTCTAAAAAGGCATGTAAGCATAGACTGATCATGATGCCATAAGGAAACGCTTTATCATGGCTGTGTTTATGAATATGGCCATGTTCTACACCTTCAGAAAATTGCTCTAAAAAGATTTGTAGAAGGAAACCTATCAATATAAAGATGCCTATTTCATGTGCATCAGGACCACTATAAGCATCTGGAATTAAATGCAGTACGGTGATGGCAAAAAGATAGGCGCCACTGAAAGAAAGGATGAGTTTTAAAAGTTGTGACTTATCGTTTTTTACCAAAAAGATAGTACAGCCGCCAAAAAAGGCACAAAAGAAAAGAACTAATAGTTTCCAGATCTCCATTATATGTATTGTTGTAGTTTATGGTAAAGTTTAGCGGTAGAAAGTCCAATGGCGATACCTAAAATTGCACCCGCCATGGTGTCTATAGGGTAATGTACACCCACATAAATCTGGGCAAAGGAAATGATAAAAGCCCAGAATATGCCAATGGGCAAAATAGCTTTCCAGCGGTCGTAAAATATGCAGATCAAAAATACGGCAATGGCGAAATGATTTGTAGCATGTGCGGAGGGAAAGCTTTTTCCTGCACCACAACCTACCCGGTGTATAATCCGCGATGCAAGCTGTGGCTCACTGCATGGGCGTATCCTGGCAACATGAGGCTTGATAATCCTGGAGGCTACCAAATCGCCGATGGCAAAGGTAAGGAGCAACACGCCAATGATCAATAGACCTTCTTTTTTATAGGCCCTGATGCAGAAAATGATGATAAAGAGATACAGCGGAGCCCAAAAATAGCGGTTACGCAACAAGGGCATTAACCAATCGAAAAAAGCATTCGATAAGCCTCTGTGGATCTCCAAAAAGAGCTCCATATCAAAATGCAGCAACGATTCTAACATATTTTCTTGCAAATCAGGATCAACCTGTCGGATTTGTTTTCATCAAAAGGATTCAGCGAATAATCGCCGAATTTAGCGCAAAGCTCCAGTCCGCTTTTCAGGAGCATTCTTTCAAAATCTGCCAGCGTAAAAGCTTTCACCCTTTCTTCGAAGGCAAAGGGCTTGCCTTTATGCTCAAAATTGATATGTTTAATGATCTTGCCGTCGGATACGAATTTCTTAATCTTAAATTCTATCCCTTCCATGGTTTTCACTTCCTGGGCAGTAAGGTTCCTCAGGATCTTTAAAGTATTGAAATAATCGATCACCAAAGTGCCATCAGGTTTTAATCCCTTACGGAAAGATTTTAGCGCGTTAACATGGTCTTTTTCAGTTTCAAAATAACCGAAACTGGTAAATAAGTTCAGCGAAAGGTTGAAATAATTGATGTAAAAAAGCTTGCGCATGTCATGAACAAAAAAGTGAAGTTGTTTTTGTTCAAACTGGTGGGCAAATTTGATACTTTGCTCTGAAAGGTCTATTCCCGTAACATCATAACCTTTTTTCTGAAGGTAAATAGCATGGCGGCCTCTGCCGCAGGCGATATCTAAAATTCTGGAATCGCTGGATGGCTTTAAATACGATGATAGATTATCTATCAGTAGCTCAGCTTCTTCATCGTTACGTTGACTGTAAAGAATATGATAATAGGGTGAATTAAACCAATATTGAAACCATTTACGCTGCATAGAGCAAGTATTTAATGTTTTAATGAATGGCAAAGATAGTATTTTGAACAGCATCACAGAGGATTAATTATGAGGGCGCTTAAATTTTTGCTATTTTTGAGGCTACCTAAATAATAGAATTTTGACACTAATAAAATCTATCTCTGGAATCAGGGGAACCATCGGCGGTATTGCCGGATCAGGGTTAACTCCAATTGATATTGTTAAATTTACAGCAGCCTATGGCACCTGGGTAATTAAACAAACCAACATCAGTAAAATTGTTTTAGGCCGCGATGCCCGCATTTCTGGTGAAATGGTGAATAACCTGGTGATCGGTACCCTTCAAGGTCTGGGTATTGAGGTAATAGATCTTGGTCTTTCTACCACACCTACTGTAGAAATAGCAGTGCCTTTAGAAAATGCCGGTGGTGGTATTATTTTAACGGCAAGTCATAATCCTAAACAATGGAACGCGCTGAAGTTGTTGAATGATAAAGGAGAATTTATCAGTGATGCTGAAGGTAAAGAAGTACTGGACCTTGCGGAACGTGCAGATTTTAATTTTGCTGAAGTTAATCATTTAGGTAAGGTGATTAAAAACGATACTTATCTGCAGAAACATATCGATGCTATTTTGGCCTTGCCATTGGTTGATGTGGAATTGATTAAGGCTGCCAATTTCAAAATTGCCATTGACTGCGTAAACTCTACAGGTGGTATATTTGTTCCTGCTTTGTTAAAAGCATTGGGTGTAAAGGTAATCCATGAATTGTACTGTACACCTGATGGCAATTTTCCGCATAACCCTGAGCCATTGCCAGAAAACTTAACAGAAATTGCTAAAGTTGTGCAGCAAAAGAATGCCGATTTAGGAATTGTTGTAGATCCTGATGTGGACAGGCTTTGCTTTGTTTGTGAAGATGGGTCTATGTTCGGTGAAGAATATACATTAGTTGCTGTTGCAGACTATGTTTTGCAAAATACACCTGGAAACACGGTTTCTAACCTGTCTTCAACCCGTGCCTTAAGGGATGTAACCCTGAAGGCTGGTGGCGAATATCACGCAGCAGCAGTAGGTGAGGTGAATGTAGTTAACAAAATGAAAGAAACCAATGCCGTTATTGGTGGTGAAGGTAATGGTGGTATTATTTACCCGGAATTACATTACGGCCGTGATGCTTTAGTTGGCATTGCCTTATTTCTTACGCACCTGGCTAAATTTGGTAAATCGATCTCTTTGTTGCGCAGCAGCTATCCTAATTACCATATCTCGAAAAACAAAATTACCCTGACACCAGAAATGGATATCGATGCCTTGTTGTTGAAGGTGCAGGACCAATATAAAGCACGCCCAAGTAGCACTATTGACGGCTTGAAAATAGAGTTCGATAATGAGTGGGTACATTTGAGAAGATCAAATACTGAACCTATCATCAGGATTTATAGTGAAGCTCAAAATGAAACCGTTGCCGAAGGTCTGGCATCAAAAATTATATCGGACATTAAAGAAATTTTAAAATTGAATTAAGATCATGAACAGAATATATTTAGATAATGCTGCTACCACCCCCCTTGACAAGGAAGTTCTAGCTGAAATGGTTAATGTAATGGATAACTATTATGGAAATCCTTCATCTATTCATGCCCAGGGGCGTGAGGTAAGAACATTGATCGAGAAGGCGCGTAAAACGGTAGCCGGCTTATTAAATGCTGTTCCTGCAGAAATATTTTTCACTTCAGGTGGTACTGAAGCTGATAATACGGCCATTAGATGTGGTATTGAGGCTTTTGGCTTGAAGCACGCTATTACTTCTAAAATAGAACACCATGCAGTGGAGCATACCCTAAATGACATGTTGAAAAAGGGTGTTTTGGACAAAATCAGTCATGTCAATATTGATGCGAAAGGAAATATCGATTACGCACACCTGGAGCAATTGTTGCAAGAAAATGAGCGTTCTTTTGTATCGCTGATGCATGCAAATAATGAATTGGGTACTTTGACAGACATTGTTCGCGTAGGCGATCTTTGTGAAACTTACAATGCCATTTACCATTGTGATACTGTACAAACGATGGGTCATTATGTGCATGATGTGAGAAAGTTGAAAGCACATTTTATTGTTTGTGCTGCACATAAATTACATGGTCCTAAAGGAGTAGGTTTTTTATTTGTTAACCATAACATTAAAATCAGTCCGATGATTTATGGTGGTGCTCAGGAAAGAAATATGCGCGGTGGAACAGAAAATGTTTATGGTATTGTAGGCCTGGCTAAAGCACTGGAAATGGCTTATGCCCACATGGCTGAACACCAGGCATATATTCAGGGATTGAAAAACTACCTTAAAGATAAGCTGGTTGCAGAAGTTCCGGGAATAGCTTTTAATGGTGAAAACGAGCCTGAGAATAGTCTTTATACAGTTTTAAATGTGTCTTTTCCTGAAATGGATATGGGCGATATGTTGTTGTTTAACCTTGATATCAATGGTATTTCTGCTTCAGGTGGTAGTGCATGTTCATCAGGTTCTAATATTGGCTCCCATGTGCTGAATGGCATTGCTGCAGATCCTGGCAGACCATCAATCAGATTTTCTTTTAGTAAATTAAATACCCGTGAAGAAATTGATTATGTGGTGGAAAAAGTGAAACACATTGTGGACCAGAATGTAAATGTTTAAGGCTATTTAATGCCTTATTAAACATTCCTGGTGTTGAGCTGTTATAACAGTAATTAAGCTAATTATTGTTCACTAAATCTAAAGATGATGACTACACCAGAAAATAATCCTCAAAATAACCAGGACGAACAAGACGAGAAAAGAAAGACGATTTATAAAGAAACTGAAGACAGGGGAGAGGATGATAAAGATCCGGGAGAATCTTCTTCTGCATCAGCTATTGGAAGAACAGATTTTGTTCAAAAACCAAACAGAGCGAATAATCCATTAGGCTCTGGTCACGAACCTGGCACAACGCCTGGAAGTAATATTTAAGAACCTTCAAATCACATAAAAGCTTAGCCTATGGCTGAGCTTTTTTTGTATCATCACCAAATTCTTTTAACCATGGCTATTCAATATGTTAGGCTGACAGATGGATCCCTGCCTGTTTTCACCTTTATCAAGGAGCTTTATGAGGGTGCTTTTCCATGGCAGGAAAGGCGGGACTGGCCTTCCTTAATGGCTTTATTAAAAAATCCAGACATGCAGCTAGATTTGATCACTGCTGAGCAAAGGCCTATAGGTTTCCTCATTTGGTGGAATATCCAGGGCTGGTTGTTCATAGAGCATTTCGCTATTGCAGCCGCGGAGCGCAGCGCAGGTTATGGTGCTGCCGTTATGCGTCATTACCTTGGGATGGCCAATGGAAAAGTATTGTTAGAGGTTGAACCACCAGTTACTGTAGACGCACAAAGAAGGATTAGTTTTTACGAAAAGCTAGGGCTTACTGTCTTGGATTTCCCCTATGAGCAGCCTTCTTATGTTGATCAGGAGGTCTATTACCCCATGTTTTTAATGGGAAAACTCCCGGAAAATGAAAAACAGGGTTTTGCCGAAGTTATAGAAGCAATGAAGGAAAAAGTATATGCCAAAAAAAAGCTTACCGGCAGGCAAGCTTTTTAATATAGGTTTGTATAACTTAGTTTTTCATCATCTTTAAGAAGGTAGCCAGCTTAGCTTTCATCGCTCTGCGGTCTACAATAAAGTCTAAAAATCCATGCTCCAATACAAATTCTGAAGTCTGGAAGCCTTTAGGTAAATCTTTTTTGATGGTTTCTTTAATAACCCTCGGACCGGCGAAACCAATCAAGGCAGCAGGTTCTGCAATGTTTAAATCTCCTAGCATGGCATAAGATGCCGTTACGCCACCCGTTGTAGGGTCAGTAAGCAAAGAGATGTATGGAATTTTAGCACGGCTTAATAAAGCCAGTTTAGCTGATGTTTTAGCCATCTGCATTAAGGAGAAGGCCGCTTCCATCATTCTGGCACCGCCAGACTTAGAAATCATCAGGAAAGGTATTTTATGCTCGATGCTGTAATCTATAGAACGGGCAATTTTTTCGCCTACTACAGAACCCATAGAACCACCAATAAAATTGAAGTCCATACAGGCAATTACAATATTTTCGCCTTCAATCTTGCCATGTGCAGCACGTATAGCGTCTTTTAAGCCAGTTTTATTCATGCTGTCCACCAATCTTTCCGAATAAGGTTTGCTATCCGAAAAATTCAGGGGATCTGTAGATTTTAAGCCTGCAAAAAGTTCTGTAAACTCGTTTTTATCAAATAAAACCTGGAAATATTCTTTAGAGCCTACCCTTAAGTGATAATCACAATAGTGGCAAACATATTTATTTTCATTAAGGTCTGCGCTGTGTAATGCCTTTTTACAATTAGGACATTTGTTCCACAAGCCATCCGGCGCTTCCTTTTTTTCTTCTGTACGTGTACTGATACCTTTATTTTCTCTCTTGAACCAAGCCATGTTATTTGTTGAAAAATGAGACTACAAAGAAACAAAAAAAAAACTTAACAGTGTGTGCTAGTTTAACGTTGATCAATTTTGAAGAAAAAAGGGGGAAGGCAAGCGGAAAATCGGGGTAATGAAACACTGCCTATAGATTTAAAATTATTCTGTTAAACTTGTAAACTATCAAACCAATTATATTAAACCCACATGAAATCAATTCTAGCTAGCACACTCTTACTGGTAATCCTTATTTCTAGTCATTCTTTTGGGCAGTCTTGCAACTGTAGCCAGGAATTTAAATTCATAAAGCATAAAATTGAGATCAATTATGCAGGGTTTAAGGATAAGGTAAATCATCAAACAGCAGCTGCCTATGGGCGTCGCACACAGTTAGCGCTTGAACAATCGAAGCTTATTAAAACGCCGGCACAATGTGTTTCTTTAATTAATGATTGGTTAGCTTTTTTCAAGGATGGGCATATCCAGGTGGGCAGAAACAGGATTTCCAAAGAAAGAGAAGAAGAGGAATTCAAAGAGCGTATCAAGGGGATAGAACGCTTAAGTTTAACAAATGAAGAACTGACAGCCCTTAAAAATACAAAAGGGATTGCTGGCATTTATTGGGATGAGGATTCGACAACGAAAATTGCGGTCATCAAAAACAAGACTTATTTCAGAGACTATGCAGGTGTAGTCATCTCCTCAAAACACGGAAAATGGTTGCCCGGACAAGTGATATTAGAACTTAAGAATGACAGGGATACGCTTAAGGGCATCTTATACGACAAATATTATATCCCAGCAAATGTGACGTTAAAAATTAAGCCTAATGCTTTAGGTACTTTTAAACGTGAGGGTACTAAGCAATTATCAAGAGAATTAAATAGTGAAGCAACTGTTGCTGCAAAAGTGCTTTCACAGCAAACCCTTTATCTAAAAATAAATACTTTTAACCAAAGTAATGCCGTAAAAATAGATTCTTTATTTAAAGCAAATCAAACTTATTTAAGTAAAATGCCCTACTTAATCCTTGATTTAAGAAATAATGGGGGTGGTGCTGACTTTTCTTATAGGCCTATAACTCCCTATCTTTATACCAATACCGTTAGAAATATTGGTGCTGATGTATTATCCACAGCTGATAACATGAAGGGCTGGGCGGCTATTGCTACTACGGATGGTATACCTGTGGATCAGAAAGCTTTTATTAGTCAGGTTATTGGAAAGATGGAACAAAATAAAGGCAAACTGGTTTCCTTTTCGGAAGACCGAGATATGGTTTTGGATACCATTGCCTCTTTTCCAAAAAAGGTAATTATTTTGATTAATAAAAATTGTGGAAGTACTACAGAAGAATTTCTATTGCTGGCTAAACAGAGTAGGAAAGTAACTTTAATGGGAGAGCATACTGCCGGAGTTTTAGATTATGCGAATATGAGAGGCGCAGATTTTAGCTGTATGCCTTATATGCTGTACTGGGCCACTTCCAGAAGCAGACGAATAGACCAGGGGTTGGCAATAGATAACGTTGGCATTATGCCTGATCAAGTTTTAAAGCCTGAACAAAACTGGATTGAAGAGGCAAAGCTATACGTTGAAAAATAAACCCTACCCTTTACCAGATTTTACATCCCTCATCACAATGAACATCGACGAAATAATTGCCAGTTTATATGTACTGCCTGAACATTCGCAAAACGCTTTAAAAGCAAGGATTGAGCAAATAACTTATCCCAAAGGCCATGTTTTGTTAAAAGCAAACTGCATTGAAAAGTATATTTATTTCATTAAAAGGGGAGTGGTGAGGGCTTATGCAGCTACTTTAAATGGACAAGTTACGTTTTGGTTTGGGATAGAAGGAGCACCTGTATTATCTATGAATAGCTATATTTCTGAAGAGAAAAGTTATGAGAGCATTGAACTGCTGGAAGATTGCGACTTGTATAAAATCAATATTTCGGAGCTCAGGGCGCTTTACGAAAAGGATGTGCACCTCGCTAATTGGGGCAGGAAGTTAGCAGAGCAGGAATTGGTAAAAACAGAAGAGCGCTTGATTGCCATGCAATTTAAAACAGCCCAGGAACGGTATGCAGATCTAGTAAATAACCATCCTGAACTACTACAAAGGGTACAATTAGGACATATCGCTTCTTACTTGGGGATGTCGCAAGTTAGTTTAAGCAGAATCAGGGCTGGCCAGCAATAAAGCTTTTTTTTAACATATGTAAAATGATAAGCCAATTCAGTTCAGGATATTTGCGGACTATAAAAAATATATGAACTGGATTATTTTAATTATTGCGGGCTTATTTGAGGTTGCCTTTGCCTTTTGTTTAGGAAAAGCAAAAGAGACCACAGGAAATGAAATGTATGCCTGGTATGCTGGGTTTTTCATTGCTCTTTGTCTAAGTATGGGGCTGTTGATTAAAGCCACTCAGGTATTACCGATTGGAACTGCTTATGCGGTGTGGACTGGTGTTGGCGCCGTGGGGACGGTAGTGATGGGTATTTTTTTCTTTAAAGAACCTGCTACCTTTTTACGGTTACTTTTCCTGGCTACTTTAATAGGATCGATCATCGGACTGAAAGCCGTATCACATTAAAACCATCATCACACTAAATATAGTTTTACCTTAAGCTAAACGTTGTCTTATCTTAATATAATTGAATTGAAAAATACCATTGATATCAGAAAAGCAACAGTGAATGATGTTGTACAGCTGCAGCAAATTAGCAGACAGACGTTCGTTGAAGCCTACTCAGCTTTGAACACCGTTGAAAACCTGAATAAATACCTGGAGGAGGATTTTTCCGTAGAAAAATTGACTGGCGAGCTTCACAACGGAGAGTCTGAATTTTATTTCGCCTTACAAGGACAACAGGTAATTGCTTATTTGAAGCTTAACAAGGGATTGTCACAAACAGAGCTCAGGGATGAAGAAGCTCTAGAAATTGAACGGATTTATGTGTTACAGGAATACCAGGGCATGAAAATTGGTCAATTGCTTTATGAAAAGGCTCTACAAGTTTCAAAGGATAGTAAGGCCAGTTATTTATGGTTAGGGGTATGGGAAGAAAACACTAATGCCATAGGTTTTTACAAGAAAAATGGTTTTGTGCCATTTGATCAACACATCTTTAAGTTTGGTGATGATGAACAGACCGATATCATGATGAAAAAAACCATTTAATTACCTGATTTTACCCTGTCTTGTTCGCTCGAAGAACTATTTAAGTGGCTTCTCATGGCTTTAATCATACTACTCCCAAAATTGTAGGTGAGCGTTAACTTTAAAGTTCTGCTTTCTTGTTTTTGGTTAAGCTGATAATCCTGATAGGGAACAGCGCTTTTAATTTTAATCTCTCTTTGATTAAAAAGGTCATTTATACCCAATTTGAGGGTGGCTTTTTCACTTGCAAAGGATTTCTGTATACCCAAATCTATACCATAAATGGGTTTGGCAACATAAGTGCCATATACCTGGCTTGAAGTATAATTTGCCGACAGCTCAGCGTTTAAAGTAGAACTAAATTTTAACGTTTGATTGCTGTTAAGGATGAAGGTTGTTTTTGCGTTTGTAAAAGGTAAGCCCATCAAATTAGGAGCGTCAAATCGGCTGTAATAGGTGGTCACGTCATTAGTGCTAGTCCACCAATCTGTTACATCAACGGATCTGTTGATATTTAAACTAAGGGTTTTTCGGGAAGCAAGATTTTGCTCATATAACGTAAGTGTTTTCCTGATAGTATCGGTTAACAATGTTGTGGTAATCACATCCTTCGTATGGATATATCCCAAAGAAAGATTCAATTTCTTTTTATAACCATAGGTCAGGTCGAATGAATTGGCGTATTGTGGCTTCAGTGAAGGGTTCCCCTGCGACATTGTGTATAAATCGGTATAATAAATAAAGGGATTGAGCGATTGGTAATCTGGCCTGTCTATCCGTCGGCTATAAGAAAAACCAAAGTCATGATTTTTAGCCAGGCTTTGCGTAACAGATAAGCTTGGGAAAAAGTCGATGTAGTTGCGTTTAACCTGATCTTGAAGTGTTATAGATTTACCTGTGGCGTGGGTAAGTTCTGTACGCAATCCTATTTGGAAAGCTGTGGAAAGAAAGTTTTTATGGAGGTTAAAATAGGCTGCGTTAACCTGCTCTTTGAAAGAGAATTGGTTGCGCTGACTGGCATCGTTTGTCCATGTATTATTAATCAAAT
>NZ_JAZQPU010000110.1:0-3030 GCF_045628745.1 Pedobacter sp. | reverse complement strand
ATTTGATGCTGCTGCTTGTATTGGCTGTGGTGCCTGTGTGGCTACTTGTAAAAATTCAAGTGCTGCCTTGTTTACCTCGGCAAAAATTTCACACCTCGCTCAACTGCCTCAAGGAAAGGTTGAGGCAGAAAAGAGGGTGCTCAAAATGGTTGCCCAAATGGATGCTGAAGGTTTTGGCCATTGCAGTAATACGGAAGCCTGTCAGGTTAAATGCCCACAGGGGATCTCCGTATTAAATATTGCCAGAATGAACTGGGAATTTAACAAAGCATCCATAACAGCTCATTAATTCTTTGAGCGTCGCTTATTCATACCTTAAGGCTTCAATAGGATCCAGTTTTGAAGCCTTGAGGGCTCGTTAACGCCTCCTATAATACTGATCATAATAGCCCCAATCAAAAAAATGAAGTAAAATAGCTATCCCACGGGCACCATTAGACATGAGTAGTGCTATTTCATAGGGGCTGCTCAAACGTGATAGACCAGCAGCAAAAACACACCGACAGAAAGATAATCACAATCGACGGAAAATTTCTCTAATTTATAGAGGTTACCTACCTTGCAGCACATCAAAGCTTAAAACCCGGTTAACATGGTTTCTGTCAATGCCCGTTCTTATCTAAACCTGTTGTTGCATGTATTTATATGGATGCTGTTTGGCTTTGTGCTGCTCTTTTACCAACCGCTTTCCTGGAGCATTAGTGTTCCTGTAGAGTTTTGGGTAAAACAGGGTTTTGTGCTTGCTACGCTCATCGTGGTGTTTTATGTAAACAGCAAAATTCTGGTTCCCTACTTTCTCTACCATAATAAAACCTTATTATACATCATAGTGATCTTATTGATCGCCTTTTGTGCTGGTCCTTTGATTAAAAGTATTGATGATGCGCTGCATTTACAGGCATTGATGAGTAAAGCTTTTAATGAAGCGGGTTTTTCACGGCCCCCAAGAAGGTCAGATAAAATTGATGTTTTTTTCCTCATGATGGTGCTTTTTATCACCGGCATCAGCACCAGTGTAACGCTGATCCAGAAATGGCAAACGGAAAGAATTAGCCGTGAGGCCCTTGAAATAGAAAAAATAGGGGCGGAGTTGTCTTTTTTAAAGGCACAAATCAATCCGCATTTCTTCTTCAATACGCTCAATAACATTTATGCTTTGATGCATATCGATATAGCGGATTCTCGTCGTGCGCTGCACAAGCTCTCCAGGATGATGCGTTACCTGCTTTATGAAACACAACGCGGCATTACACCGCTGAGTAAGGAAGTTGACCTGGTTGTTGATTATATTGAACTGATGAAGCTGCGCTTAAATAGCCTCACCACCATTACTTTTGAAGTACCGAAACTAACCAAGGATCCTGAAGTGGCGGCCATGCTTTTTTTGCCCTATATAGAAAATGCATTTAAATATGGGGTAAGCGCCACTACAGCTTCGAATATCCTTATTAAAATAGCATTCGATGAAGGGCTGCTGAGCCTAACGGTAAGAAACACTATCTTTAACAATTCTATTACGGCAGATGAATATGGCGGAATAGGCTTGGTGAATACCAAAAGGCGCCTGGAGTTGTTGTATCCTGATAAGCATACTTTTAAGGCAGAGGCCTCCACTGCAACCAATGAATTTATTGTTCACTTAACGATTAAAATAGATGGTACTGAATTGCATAGCAGTAGATGATGAACCCCTTGCCTTAGGGCTCCTCAGTAGCTTTATTGCGCAAACACCTTTTCTAAAATTGGTAGGAAGCTACTCGAGTGCTATTGCAGCGCTGGAGGTTTTAAATGAGCAAGAGATTGACCTGATCTTTTTAGACATCCAGATGCCCGACCTCACCGGTCTGCAGCTGGCCAGAACGCTGGAAAGTAAACCTGGAGGAAATAAGCCAAGGGTTATCTTTACCACAGCATTTCATAATTACGCTATTGAGGGTTATAAGGTAGATGCCCTTGGGTATTTATTAAAACCCTACGACTATGAAGAGTTTTTAAATGCCTCACAAAAAGCCCTTGCCTATGCAGAGAAGTTTAAAACTGCACAGCAAGCGTTGGTTAATGTGATGGACGACTATATTTTTCTTAAGGTGGAATACCAGATGGTGCGTGTTGAAATTAAAAACATTGTATACATAGAGGGGCTGAAGGACTATGCAAAGATCCATCTGCTGAATGAAGAAAGTCCGCTGCTTTCTTTAATTACCCTGAAAGCACTGGAGGAGAAATTGCCTAAACAGCGGTTCATGAGAATCCACCGCTCCTTTATCATAGCCCTTGAAAAAATAGATGCCGTTACCAAAAGCAGTGTGCAGATAGGCAATACCAGCATCACCATTGGCGAACAGTACAAAGAGGGCATGAAGCAGTTTCTCAGCAACTGGTATTAAATAATGCTTTGGCCATTTCCAGCTTTAAAGGTTTTGTTTTTTTCATATTCTATAGACAGGATACCATCACCTTCAATTAAAAAGCAAATCAGCCCCAGCAGCACAAAATAAGATAACCAGAGTTCTGCATAAGGCCTGAAAATATCATCGCGCATGTTGACGAAAAACACGGCCCCAATTAAAATAGGGATGTTGAGTAAGCAGGAAATCCGTGTTCGGGAACCAATGGTGATGAGCAAACCTCCAATGATGTGTAGAACAATAATCAGGTGTGCGCCGAAACTGATGGAAGTTGCTGTGCCAATACTGACCTGGTTCATTAAATTGGTAAAGGCATGTAGGTTGAGGGCAAAGGCAATGCCTTTCCAGATTAAAGTTACCCCTAAGGCGATCCTAAAATAGTCTAGCCATTTTGGGTGATGATGATCTCCCCAGGATTGGATTCTCGTGATCAAGCTCATAACAGTATATATTGGTTATACCTAAGCTACAAAAGATCAAGCGCATAACAAATAGTTAGGCGTAATTATTTGCTATATCGTTAAGAGATTTTATCTTCCTCGTGTTTTTCTGGTGGAAGATCAGTTTTGATCAGTTCATCTATATATTCGGCTTTATCTTTCTGGTTACGTTTAAATAACCA
>NZ_JAZQPU010000109.1:0-2898 GCF_045628745.1 Pedobacter sp. | reverse complement strand
AATTGAAAATCGCATTCGTCCGGATAGCAGTGCTGTGGGGGAGCTTCACTTTAACTTTTATAACTTTAACTTCGTTAGGAATTACGAGTACAGCAACGAATTTCACGACGGCTATACCTTATACGGTACACAGTTGCAACCACAACTTGTTTACCAGGCACATCCCAATTTGGCCATTACGGCAGGTGCGCTGATCAGGAAAGATTTCGGCGACAATGGCGTGCATAGTGCTAAACCTTTATTCAGTGTAAAATACCAGAAAAAGAACCTTAGTCTGATTTTTGGTAGCCTTGAAGGAGGTATCCACCATGGTTATATTGAGCCTTTATATGATTTTGAGCGACAAATTACCAATCCTGTAGAATATGGAACGCAGTTGTTGGTTGAAAAAGAAAAGTTTAAACTTGATGCCTGGATAGCCTGGCAGCGCATGATTTATAAAGGAGAAGCTGCAAAAGAAGAAATTCTCGGCGGACTGTCTACCGAAAGTACTGTAGCCAATAGCAATGGCTGGAAATTCAGCATCCCGGCGCAGTTTATGGTTTATCACCAGGGTGGGCAGATTGATGTGCTCAAAGAAATCCCCCTTAGCACCTTGTTTAATGGCGCTACAGGCTTTAAGTTGCATAAGGTGCTAGATCAGCGTGTAAAAGAAATTTATACCGACAATTACGTTGCCGTTTACCAGGATTTTTCTGGCACTAAAACACGCGCTTTCCAGGGTGGCTTTGGCTTATGGTTAAATGCAGGGATGGAAACTACCTTCGGTAGTTTTGTGGCCTCTTACTGGAAAGGCAATAAATTTATCTCCATTAAAGGTATGCCTTTATATGAATCGGTATCCAATAATTTATACAATACAGGCTTTACACAAAAGCACAGAAACATTGTTTCCCTGCGTTATGCCTATCAAAAAGAGCTGTTACCTCACTTCTACCTTGATGTACGTTTAGAGCCTCATGTAGACCTTGATCATCTTGATCAGCAATTGCAGTTTAATCATTCTTTCTTCTTAACTTATAAGCAGGATTTCAAACTCTTTAAGGTTAAAAAATAATTTATACCCCTTGCAACCTTTAAGGTTGTATCCGCATCTTCATTAAACCAAACAAACAAATGAAGTTGACAAAAAACTATACTATAGACGATTTGATGGAGGGCTGCAAAGCCGGCGACCGGAAAATGCAGGAGCTGCTGTACCAGCAAACTTCAGCAAAGATGTTCGCCCTTTGTATGCGCTATGCCAAAGACCGCATGGAAGCTGAAGATTCCTTGCAGCTGGGCTACATCAAAGTTTTCCAGAAGATAAAGGATTACCGCGGTGACGGCTCTTTTGAGGGATGGATACGCCGGGTAATGGTCAATACGGCTATTGAAAGCTATCGTAAAAACCTCAGGAACTTAACCGTGGTACAAATAGAAGAAGCCTATGAACAACCTTCAACAGGCTTCGACTTTAGCAAGCTCGGCATGCAGGATTTGCTGAGTCTGATACAACAGCTAGCCGACGGCTACCGCCTGGTGTTCAACATGTATATCATTGAAGGTTATTCGCACAAGGAAATTGCACAGACTTTAGGTATTTCAGAAGGAGCCAGCAAATCCCAGCTTTCAAGAGCAAGGGCTATTTTAAAAGAAAAAATTATAAAAATGGAGGGCATTAATTATGCAACATATACAGGATAAAGACTTTGATCAATTATTTAAAGATCAGTTAACAAATGCAGAAGTAACCCCACCAGCAATGGCATGGACAAACATAGAAAAGCAGCTGCAGCCAAGACCTAAAAAGCGTTTACCCGTTTATTGGATGGCTGCCGCATTGGTTCTTGTGGCCCTTTCTGCAGGTTTACTCTTCCAGAAAAAGGATAAAATTCAATTACATGGAAAAGAGGATTTTGCCAAAACTACTGAATTGCCATCGCCAGTTTTAGATGCGCCAACAGCAGCAGTGGAGGATCATAGTAAAATAGCAACACCTGCATTAGTTGAAAATGCGGAAAATGAAGCGGAAGTAGAAAATACAGAAAAAGTTTTAGTAGCCATGCAACCTTTAGCTCCTGCCCATCATCTTAATGATATCAACACCACAACAAAAGAAACAGCTGCTATAGTTGAGCAGGAAAATACTTTAGCTGTAGTTGCCGAAAAACCACAGTTGTTGGCAGTGGTCAGCACACCGGAGCCCATTGTAGAAACTGCCTTAGCAGAGGTGGAAGAGCCTGCAGAAAGAAACGGCATTAGAAATGTTGGCGACCTGGTTAATTTTGTGGTTGATAAAGTTGATAAGCGAGAGCAGAAGTTTTTGAAGTTCAATACGGATGATGACGATCAATCGTCGCTGGTTTCCATCAACATTGGCATCATTAGGCTGAACAGCAAAAATAAAACAAAATAAAAAACACTGAATACAAAGAAAACACACAAACAACGCATATAAAGATGAAGAAGTTAATTTTAGCTACCTTATTGGTAAGTGGACTTACCGGGTTAATGAACGAGCAAGCAACGGCACAAAGCGACAGTACTAAGCGCGATAGAGAAAGCATTTATACTTTTTCTATTAAAGGGGGCAAACACAAACGTGATCATAAACCCGCTCAGGACAGCATAAAAGTAGCTGAAGCATCAAAAGGACGTTTTATTGGAAGCATTACTTTTACCCGCGTTGACCTTGGTTTTTCTAAATTGATTGACAATGGCAGCTTCAGTTTATCTCCGGAGAACGACTTTTTAAGCTATAAAGGCATTAAAACTTCTACTGTATCTTTTGACGTGCTACAATTGGGCTATCGTTTTAACCCTAATTTTAAGGTATATTTAGCTGGTGGTTTCGACTGGACCATGATCCGTTTGCGCCAGAATGTAACCATCCAACAAGGTACTCCTGATTTAGTT
>NZ_JAZQPU010000108.1:0-2169 GCF_045628745.1 Pedobacter sp. | reverse complement strand
GGCAAGAACCTATGCTGCAGTATGTTTTTTACTGACACAACTGGTCCGCATGGGCTCCATCTTTTTTGGAATTGCTTTAAGTCTGCAGGCCCTTACGGGTTATTCCATGCAAATGATTATGGTAGTCATGGGCATTTGTATCATCTTATATACTGTTCTGGGTGGTATTGAAGCTGTCATCTGGACTGAAGTAATCCAGGCTGTGGTCAAAACATTTGGTGCCTTGCTCATTTTATATTTGATCATTTCTAATATGCCTGGTGGTATCTCTAAAGTTATAGAAATTGGTCAGTCGGCAGAAAAGTTTAGTTTAGGCAGTTTCTCACCAGACTTTATTGGCTCGTCTTTTTGGGTAGTTTTATTGTACGGTTTTTTCATCAACCTCAATAACTTTGGGATGGACCAGAACTATATCCAGCGTTACCATACGGCTACCTCTTCAAAAGCAGCTTCCAAATCAATATGGTTATGTGTATGGTTATATTTGCCGGCTTCCCTATTATTTTTTATTATAGGATCTTGTTTATACGCCTTTTATGAAGTCAATCCTGACTTGATACAATCCGTAAAGCACCAGGTGGCCATTGAAAGTTTGCCCCCGAATGCTTCGGCAGCAGAGATATTAAGGGTTCAGAACGCCTTGCAGCCCGCTGATTATGGCGACAAGATCATGCCACACTTTATGGTCACCAGAATTCCTGTAGGCCTGGTTGGTTTAATCGTTTCTGCGGTATTGTCTGCCGCTATGAGCACCATCAGCTCAGGCATGAATGCCTCGGCTACTGTATTTTCCGTTGACATCTATAAAAGATATATTAAACCAGACATCACCGACCGGCAAAACCTTTTGCTGCTGCATATTGCCACCGTTGGATTTGGCCTTATGGGCATGGCGATGGGCATAGCGATGATAGGGGTCAAAAGCATCCTCGATGTATGGTGGGAGTTCTCAGGCATCTTTGCTGCGGGCATGTTAGGTTTATTCCTACTCGGTATCATCAGTAAACAAACAAAAAACCGGGAAGCTATTCCTGCTACATTGATTGGCATTGCTGTAATCATGTGGATGACCTTTTCCATTTATTTGCCTGATGAATATGAATACTTTAGAAATCCTTTAAACAGGAATATGATCATTGTGGTGGGTACATTAACTATCCTTTTAGCTGGCGTTTTCTTAACCAGAACTAAAAGTAAACTCATTAAACCTCAGTTATAATATAATTAAATATCAACTTATAAAAAATAGAACCTACAATGAAAAACTCACCTAAAGGGTTCATCCCGGTAATGCTGACTCCCTTTTATGGCAATGGTAAAATAGATTTTGATGCACTTACACAGCTTACAGAAAGTTATTTAAATGCTGGAGCGTCAGGTTTATTTGCCAATTGTTTATCGAGTGAGATGTTCGAACTAACTGATCAGGAAAGAATCCAGGTCATCAGCCACGTCATAAAAGTAGTCAATGGTAAAGTCCCTGTCATCGCCACAGGAACCTTTGGTGGAACCATTAATAAACAGGCCGACTTCGTGAAAAGGGTTCATGATACCGGTGTTGAGGCTGTAATCCTGATCAGCAGTTTACTTGCCGGAGAACAGGAAACAGATGAAGTGTTCGACCAGCGTTTCTTTGATTTATTAGACCAGACAGAAAAAATTCCCCTGGGATTTTATGAATGTCCTGTTCCTTATAAGAGGTTGCTTAAACCCCAGCAGCTCCAGCAGTTTGTAGCTACGGGCAGGGTGATTTATCATAAAGATACCAGCCTTGATTTATTGCAAGTTAAAGAGAAAATTGCAGGCACAACAGGCCATAAATTCGGGCTTTATGATGCTTACATGGTCCATGCTGTAGAATCTTTAAAAGCAGGTGCTGCTGGCCTTTCCTGTATACAGGGCAATTACTTTCCTGAATTAATCGTGTGGCTTTGTCAGCATTACGATGACGTCAATTTAACCAATGAAGTGCAGAAGGTACAACACTTCCTGATCGATAACATGGATGTCATGCACAATGTGTATCCTCTGGTATCAAAATATTTCTTACAAAAAAGAGGCTTGAATATTTTAACCTTTACCCGTAGAGATGTAGGTTCTTTTACACCATCAGTTATCCAAGTCGGATCGTAGCCATGTCGTTCTGTGAGCCAAGGAGTTGATAATATG
>NZ_JAZQPU010000107.1:0-1959 GCF_045628745.1 Pedobacter sp. | reverse complement strand
AAACAATTAATAAGAGCCTCTTAATTATTCAAACGTTAATAAAGCATGCTGACTTGCGGTATGTAAATCCCGCCATACCCTGTTGATCTCGGTTTCTTTTTTTGCAGCTTCTAAGCCACAATAGGGAAATAACTCATCAGCCATTCTGCGAGAACCGTGTGCTAATTTTCTACTCAGCCTGCTCACTTCAGTAAGTTGATCAGCAGCAATAGCACCATTGCTCATGAGCTGCTGCCAAGAAAGATCAAAAGCAGTGTAAAATGAGCGTTTAATCTCCTGCAATTCCTGAGAACAGCGGTAAAGCGTGCTTTCAAAAAAGCTTTTCTGTGCTTGGGTAAAACGCTTCTGACCAGATCTTCGGTTAAAGGAATCCTGAGCCAGGTTGATGAAATGCTGTGCCATCCCTAAACTGTTGACCGCTAAAGTCGTTTCTGCAAGCTGTAAAAATGGATAATCGAAACCTACAGCTTTAACCTTAATGTCTTTGTTGATTTCAAAAGTCCTGTTGAGGGGTACCTCCACATTATGCACCTCAAAGGAATGACTGCCCGTAGCCACTAAGCCAAAATAAGACCAGCCTGAAATCACCTTCACCTCATCTCTTTTCAGGATGAAAGATTTGACGACTGGCTTTCCCACATCGTCTAACAGGTCATGGCCATCAGCAGTTTTTAAAATACAGTTAGCCGTAAATATAGTAGCATGCGAAGCTCCACTTGCATAATTCCAGCTGCCATTAATTAAATAACTATGCTTAACTTTCATAGCAGTACCGCCAATGGCGCCACTACCTGCAAAACATATTTTGGGATCAGCAAAAACTGCTGCGGCAAGCTCAGGATCTAAGAATCCGGCAAACCAACCGGCACCACTGCAAAGGGTGACTGTCCATCCTAAACTGCCATCTGCTTCAGCAATAGCTTCCTCGAGACGTAAAATTTCAGGTAAGGTTAAGCCTGGTCCTCCATAAACCTCCGGCACAAAAAGTTTGAACCAGTTGTGTTCATAAGCGAGTTGTAAAAGTGCAGGATGCAATTCTCCCATTTCTTCAGCTGCAGCAGCATATTGTTTAATAAGCGCTGTTGTTTCCGGGCTTAAGTTGTTTTTCATAGTTGATGACTCAGTTCTTGCTGCTTTTGGTTAAGGATACGCTTCCAGTCCAGGAAGCCGAAAATGGCCACTATAAAAAGAATAAAGGTTAATACCGCAAACATGGGTAGTTGTTTATGGATCAATAAAGGGATGGCAAAGAGGTTAGAAATGTTTAGGAAGATCCAGTTTTCTATTTTACGTTTTGCCAAAAGCCACATGCCTGCCCATGCGGTTGATGATACAAAAGCATCCCAGATGGGTACATCAGAATCTGTATAATGTTTTAAAACTATATAGAGTAAAGCAAAACCTAGGGTAGAAATGAGCACGGCAATTTTAAGCTCCCTGTTCGTAGACCATGTAATGGCCACAATTTTAAGGGAACCTCTTTTTCGCCATGCCAGCCAACCATAAACACTCATCACCAAATAGTAAATATTCAGCAGTGTTTCTGCATATAACCTTACATTAGCCAGGAGGTACATGCTCAATAAAATAGAAATAATGCCTGTGGGATACAACCAAATGTTGTTTCTCTTGGCTAAAAATACTTCTGTAACACCAAAGCTCACCGCGAGCCATTCCAAAAGTGTTGTGTGTGTAAGCTGTTCAACAAAAATCAAATACCAGTCTTTCAAGTCCATATTTTTTTACATCATTTTCTCTCCTGCAAAAACAGGAAATAGTAAAACATCAAGACAGCATATGCTGACTCAAATTAAATAAGGTAAGTTGGAAAACCAGTTGCTTACCTTTCCTAACCGGCATTATCCGGTCAAGGTTCTACGGGTTTATTCTCAGCCTTAAGTATGGCACCCCGAGGTGAATAGAAATTGTATAATTCGGTGTAAATATAATGATAATACC
>NZ_JAZQPU010000106.1:0-6534 GCF_045628745.1 Pedobacter sp. | reverse complement strand
TAATGCGCCAGAAAGCTCCTTTTACCTGGGCAGACCATGGCGGCCTTATGGTAAAGCTGTATTTATCAATTGCGACCTTCCATCATTGATCAAAGCTGAAGGATGGAACAACTGGGGTAAAGAAAGCAATGAAAGCACGGCTTATTATGCAGAGTATAAAAACCGCGGCAAAGGGTTTCAACCCCAAAAACGTGTAGCCTGGTCTTATCAGCTGGAAGAAAAAGATTTAGCAGCTTATAGCCTAACGCAAATCTTTAAAGGCTGGGATCCTCAATAAAAGCAATTTTTACAGCAAAGAGCTGAGGCTCATCAAAATTGTAATAGCCATTAAGCACAGGTAAATGTTGTACATTTCTATTTTCGGTCTGTTGTATAGCCTGAAGCATCACATAAATTCTAGTAAACATCATAATTTGAGTTATAATCAAAAAAGCTGCCGTATCGGTAAACGATACGGCAACTTTTTGTTTTAAATACTTTTAGAAAGGCTCAACAACATTTGTAAATCCTGAAACAGTGATACAATATGTAAACCTATAGCAATAATTTCCCCACTGTTCTACCTTTATAACATTATTTTTCTGAGTGAATGCAGCGGCTTTGTATAAAGTATTCAGGTGTTTACTTCCAGTTAATTAAAACTAATCTACAGCTATTAGTTTCCATAGCGTTCAGAGGGCGTTGGTAGGGCCTTCGTAGGGCCTTCCTATATCGATTGATAACTGAAGGCCTTGCCAACGCCCTCTGAACGCCTTCATACGGATAACTTAATTATTAGCTGACATCAAGCTGATTTATACTTCTAGTCATTTGAAATTTTTAACCAACACAGTTGAAATTCTTGAACAAAAAAAGAGGGGCCCTATCGTTTTACAACGATTGAGCCCCTCTTTTTTTAAAATTAACTATTTAATTAGTTCTGAACAAATTCAGTATTTGCATTCAAAGTAATCTCATCGCTTAACATAGCAGTTGGGTATTTAGTACCGAAATTAAAGTCAGCTCTTTTGATTGTACCTGTTACTTTAAAACCTGCAATTTGTTTTTTAGATTGAGGGCTAGTCGCCATACCTTTTAAAGTAGCATCTAAAGTTACTGGTTTAGTTACACCGTGGAAAGTAAGGTTTCCTGTTACTTTAAATTTATTAGCAGCTACTTTTTTGAAGGAAGTGCTTTTGAAAGTTAATGTTGGGTATTTAGCAGCGTCAAAAAAGTCAGCATTTTGTAAGTGCGCATCTCTTTTTTCATTGTCTGTATTTACAGAACTCACCTCAGCACTTAAAGTAACTACAGCATCAGAAAAATCAGCTTTAGAGGCTGTAACAGTAGATTCTACTTTCTTGAAAGAACCTTCAATGTCAGAAATCATCATGTGCGTAATTTCAAAACCTAGTTTAGAATGGGCTTTATCAATAGTCCAAACAGATTCAGCAACTGGTTTAAAAGCAAAAAGGCCGGTACTAAGAACAGTAACAAATAAAATTAATTTTTTCATATAGGGTTTTTATTTTTTTTACAAATAGAGTTAAAATTAAACGAAGTGCTATTAACATAGGATAAGAAAATTTTTTAGGGTTACTGGGAACGATTGCATACTTATTTTAGGCAGATTAGTTTTATTATGCATTAAAACTATGTAGACTTGTTTAGTATTGAACATTAAGAATCATAACCAAATATTCATGAACAAGTTCCATTTCCTCTTTTTGAGCCTAAGTGTATTAGGCCTTAAAGCAGCGGCGCAACAATCAGCCAGCAACAGACCTTACTCATTTGACAACCTTCCTGTTGTTAAATCAACTGAATTTAAGAAAGACACCTTAAATATTATCAATTATGGTGCAGTAAAAGATGGCATCACCCTAAATACAAAAAGTATCAATGATGCCATTACCGCATGCAATAAAAAAGGAGGGGGTGTAGTCGTTATCCCTGCTGGTTTATGGTTAAGTGGTCCTATTGAACTGAAAAGTAATGTAAACCTGCATTTGCAGAAAAATGCGATGCTGCAATTTACCAAAGATTATGACCAGTACCCATTGGTAAAAAGCAATTGGGAAGGCATGCCGCAAATGCGTAACCAAAGTCCGCTGTGGGCCAACAATGAAGTCAACATTGCCATTACAGGTTACGGTATTATTGACGGCGCAGGTGAAGCCTGGAGAATGGTTAAAAAAGATAAATTAACAGAAAACCAATGGAATAAGCTAGTGGCATCGGGTGGTGTTTTGAACGAGGCTAAAAAAGGATGGTACCCAACAGAAAAAGGCCTTAAAGGATCAAAAATTAAAGATGCTGGTAAAATATCGGCAGATAGATCACCTGCTTATTATGAAGAAATTAAAGATTTCTTAAGACCTAATTTATTGGTTTTAACTAATTGCAAGCAGATTTTATTGGAAGGTGTTACTTTTCAAAACTCACCGGCATGGAATTTACATCCCCTGATGTGCGAAGACCTGACTGTAAGAAATGTATATGTTAAAAACCCATGGTATGCACAAAATGGCGATGGTATTGACATTGAATCCTGCAAAAATGTATTGATCGAAGGCAGTACTTTTGATGTGGGCGATGATGGCATCTGTATTAAATCTGGCAGAGATGCTGATGGCCGTCAACGTGGCATGCCTACTGAAAACGTTGTTATTCGCCACAGTACGGTTTACCATGCCCATGGTGGTTTTGTTATAGGCAGTGAAATGTCTGGCGGTGCAAAAAACATCTTTATCTCTGACTGTTCATTTATCGGTACTGACATTGGTTTAAGATTTAAAACTACCCGTGGCAGAGGCGGTGTTGTAGAAAATATCTACGCCAAAGATATCAATATGAAAGACATCAGTGGTGAAGCCATTTTGTTCGACATGTATTATGCCGCTGTAGATCCAATACCTTTGCAAGGCGAAAAAAGAACGGCACCTAAAGTTCAGTTATTGCCGGTAACAGAAGAAACGCCAATTTTCAGAAATTTCTATATCAATAACATCACTTGCGATGGTGCATCTAAAGCTGTATTTGTTAGAGGCTTGCCAGAAATGGCCATCAGCGATTTGTTCTTAGACAACCTGGTGATCAAGGCAGATGCGGGTATCGATTTACAGGAAGCTAAAAATGTACAGTTCAGTAATGTACACCTGGAGCTTAAAAATACTGATCCTGTGATTAAAATTTACAATGGAAAAGAATTATCCTTTAAAAATGTAGTCTATAATAAAGCAGCCTTATTGTTCAGCATCAATGGTGAAAATAACCAAAAGATCAGCACTAGTGGGGTGAGCACTACAAATGCAGCCAACAAAGTTGTATTTGGCGATGGCGCACAGAAAAAATCACTTACCATTAAATAAGGCGATGATGAACGGGAAAAATGTATTAAAAACTTTATCAGCGTGCTTGCTGTTTGCCGCCCCGGTTGCGGGTTTGCAGGCACAAGAGAAAAACCTTTCTGAACAAATGGCTGCTACGGTAATGACCATTTGGAAAGATTCTCTGATCATGGATTTTGCCAATCCTAAACCCGTAAAGTGGGCTTATGATGAGGGCGTAATTCTAGAAGGTATAGATGGCCTGTGGCGCAGAACAGCCAATGGTGAGTACTTTAAATACATGCAAAAGTCCATGGATTTGTTTATCAGTCCTGAGGGAGAAATCAGAAGGTACAAACAAGAAGACTATAACATTGATAATGTTAAAAACGGAAAAACCCTTTTAACACTATACAAAGTAACCGGACAAGCGAAATATTTTAAGGCGGCTACCACTTTATGGAACCAGCTAAAAAATCAGCCACGGACTAAAGAAGGGGGCTTCTGGCATAAAAAGATCTATCCTTACCAGATGTGGTTAGACGGATTGTATATGGGTTCGCCTTTTTATACAGAATATGCGGCCTTAACCCATCAGGATGAAGCTTTTGATGATATCGTTAACCAGTTTGTTTACATGGAGCGACATGCCCGTGATGCCAAAACAGGTTTATTATACCATGGCTGGGATGAATCTAAAGCACAAAAATGGGCAGATCCTAAAAAAGGTACCTCACCACATTTCTGGGCCAGGGCAATGGGCTGGTATGGCATGGCACTGGTAGATGTGCTTGATTTTTTTCCGGAGCAACATCCACGTCGCAAAGAGCTGATCGCTATTTTAAATCGTATGGCTACAGCCATCAAAGCTTATCAGGATCCTAAAACAGGCCTTTGGTATGATATTTTAGACTTAGGTGGCAAAAAAGAAAACTATTTAGAGGCATCAGCGTCAAGCATGTTTGTTTGCACCATTAGAAAAGGAATCCGCAAAGGATACCTCAGTGAAGCTTATTTGAGTGTTGCCAATAAAGGTTATGAAGGTATAAAAAAAGAATTTATTGAAAAAGGACAACAAGCCGGACAGGTGAATTTAAAAGGTACCGTATCGGTATCTGGTTTAGGTGGTAAACCTTACCGCGATGGCAGTTTTGCTTATTACATGAGCGAAAAGGTAATCACCAACGATCCAAAAGGTGTAGGTGCATTTTTATTGGCTGCCAATGAAATGGAAGCCGCTGCAATGGCGAAACCAGGACTAGGCAAAACAGTAATGCTGGATTCCTATTTCAACAATGAGCATAAAAAAGACCAGAGTGGAAAGATGATCCCTTATCATTACAAATGGGAAGAAAGAGGAAATAATGGAATCAGCATGTGGGGCGGCCAGTTTGAAAAAGCGGGCTTTAACCTGTCTACCCTTTACCAGGCACCCACTGCGGCTAATTTAAAGAAAGCAGCGGTATACATTATTGTAGATCCAGATACAGAAAAAGAAACACCAGAACCACAGTTTATTGGCGCTGCACACCGCAAAGCTATTGTTGACTGGGTAAAAGCAGGTGGTGTATTAGTGATTATGGCCAACGATACTGGTAATGCTGAACTTACGCACCTGAATGAACTGGTTAAAAATTTCGACGTGCAGTTTAATTACAACAGCAAGGGAAGGGTGGTGAGCAATAAGTTTGAGATGGGCAAAGTGGAGGTGCCAGTGGCAAATCCTTTGTTTAAATCAGCAAGAGAACCCAACATCAAAGAATACAGCAGCTTAAATGTAGCTAAAGCGGCAAAACCAGTACTGAAAGATAAAGATGGCGATGTGGTGATGGCTGTGAGTAAATTCGGCAAGGGATCGGTATTCCTTATCGGAGATCCATGGTTATACAATGAATATGTTGATGGCAGAAAGCTGCCTGCTGAATATGATAATTTCCAGGCTGGGGGCGAGCTCATCCAGTGGATTTCTTCGCAAATACCTGCTAAAACCAAATAGCCATGCATAAATTAACGTTCTTTTTTTTACTGTTTTCAGTTGCTTTCCTTACTCCGGGTAAAGCCCAACAAGTTACAGATTCGCTGGCAGAAAATATGCTGGTTTACCAACGTAGTGTTGGCGGATGGCCGAAAGCCATAGGCAAAGAGGTTGTCAAATATGAAAAACAACTTACAGCACAGCAGAAAAAGGCTATCCAGGCAGATTCACTAGCGCAAGATGCTACCATAGATAATAAAGCGACCACCAGGGAAATTCTTTACCTGATCCCTGCCTACCAGAAAACCAAAAATCTGCGTTACCTGCAGGCTGCAAAAAAAGGAATCAACTATCTTTTTAAAGCACAATATGCCAATGGGGGCTGGCCCCAGTATTATCCTTTGCACAACCTTTATCGGGGACAAGTAACCTATAACGATAATGCCATGATCAGTGTGCTGAATATAATGCAGGATATTGCAACGGATAAAAATGGCTTTGAAATACTAGGAGAGCCTTTTAAAACACAGGCCAAGGCAGCTGTCGAGAAGGGCATTCAATGTATTTTGAAGACTCAAGTTTTAGTAAATGGTAAGTTAACCGTATGGTGTGCACAATATGATGAAAACACCTTAAAGCCTGCCAAAGCACGTGCTTTTGAATTGGTTTCCCTCAGTGGAATGGAATCTGTAGGTATTGTTGAGTTTTTGATGCGCATTAAAAAGCCTTGCCCAGAAATCAAAAAGGCTATCCACAGCGCTGTTTCCTGGTTTGAAACGGCTAAAATTGAAGGTTATAACTTTGCCACTGTTAAAGACGCAAGCCTCCCTAAGGGTATTGATAAGGTGCTGGTTAAAGATCCGGCTTCAACCATTTGGGCACGCTTTTATGATATCGACACCAATGAGCCTTTCTTTACGGGTAGGGATGGCGAGAAGAAAAAAACAGTAGCCGAAATTGAACATGAAAGACGCGTGGGTTATGCCTGGTATGGCACTTGGCCAGCCAAGTTATTTGATAAAAAATATGCACAATGGGTGCAGAAAAACCCTTAATTGCCGATGACGATTGCGCAAATAATTTAAGTAGAATACTGCTGATTGTTTTATATAATATGTAGAATTGTTTTTGACCAAATGTAATAGAAGATATAAATGATCTTAAAGAGAGAAAATTTAAAAAGTATAGATGCTGCACAGGTTATTGTGCCGAATGAAGCAATATTTGAACTTCCAGAAAAGGTACTTCAGT
>NZ_JAZQPU010000105.1:0-12710 GCF_045628745.1 Pedobacter sp. | reverse complement strand
AGCGCGCTGATTAAGTTTGCCGTAGACTGGTTTGGCAATGAGAGGGTTCAACGCCAGCTGGAGAGTGAAAAAAAGGACATGGAACTTCAGTTTTTAAAGTCGCAGCTCAACCCTCATTTTCTCTTCAATTCTTTAAACAACATCTATTCTCTGGCCTACCAGAAATCTGATAAGACGGCAGATGCGGTGTTAAAACTTTCTGAAATTATGCGTTATATGATTTATGAAAGTAACGATAGCTGGGTATCGCTGAGCAAGGAACTTGACTATGTAAAAAGCTTTATTGAGCTGCAGAAGTTGCGTTTTAAGGATGGTGCGGCTGTGGAGCTCCAGGTGAGTGGTGAAATTGATGACCAGCCTATTATACCTTTAATATTGATTGCTTTTGTAGAGAATGCTTTTAAACATGGGGTGGCAAATGACCCTACAGATCCTATAAGAATAAACCTGATTGCCAACCAAAAGATACTGCATTTTAGTATTACAAATAAAAAGAATAATTTTAATAAAGATGAAGTGGGGGGTGTGGGCTTGAACAATGTGGAGCGCCGGTTACAGTTATTGTATCCTGAAAGGTACCGGTTAAATATTGTCAATACAGCCACACATTATACCAGTGAATTAATGCTTGACATATGATGAAATTGAAATGTATAGCTGTGGATGATGAGCCACTAGCATTGGATATTTTAGAAGACTATATTTCTAAAGTTCCTTTTTTAGAACTGGTAAAGCGTACAGAAAATGCCATCGAAGCTTTACAGCTGGTGCAGGCGGGAGGCATAGACCTGGTATTTCTTGATGTGCAGATGCCCGAGCTTACCGGCATACAGTTTTTGAAGATTGCATCTGGCAAATCAAATTATATCCTGACTACTGCTTATTCTCAATATGCATTGGAAAGTTATGACCTTAATGTTTCTGATTATTTGCTAAAACCCATTGCCTTTGACCGTTTTTATAAGGCTGTAGAAAAGGTACATAACCTGCTTCAGAAATCAGTGGCCGTAGCGGCGCCAGCGCCTGCACCTGTTACCAATCTTGTAGCCCCGGCACCAGTGCCTGTGCAGGATTTTATCTTTGTGAAAACAGAACATAAAATTCAAAAGATAGAACTGGATGACATCCTTTATATTGAAGGCTTAAAAGATTACATTTCTATTTTCACTAAAAATGAGCGCATCATTACGTTGCAGAACATGAAGAAAATGGAAGAAACATTGCCTTCCTTACAATTTATAAGGGTGCATAAATCTTATATCATCTCGGTAGATAAGATTGAAAGTATTGAACGGAGTCGCATTACTATTTCCAACAAAATCATTCCCATCGGAGATACTTACCGGGAAGATTTTTTTAAGCGCATCGACAATAAAAATATTTAAAGCGGAAGCGGCTGCTGCAGTTTCTCGCGGATGGCCATTTCTGCAGCCAGTGTAATTTCATCCAGCGATTTGCCTTCTGTAGCTACAGGAGGCAATACAGTCCATTTAAGACTTTCTCCTGTACTCAACGGAAAACTGCCATATTGCACCACTTTCCAGGAGTTCTCGATAGCAATGGGCACTACCAATGCATTAGGGTTAATTTTTAGCAGGGTGGCTATACCGCCAACATGGAATCTTTTCATCATACCATCTTTAGCACGGGTACCTTCAGCAAATATCATGGCCGACCAGTTGTTTTCATGCATCCTGCGTCCCAGTTTAATAATTTCTCCAATGGATTGTTTGCGGTCTTTGCGGTTTATATTTGCACCACCACCATATTTAAGGTTGAAGGAAATTGAAGGAATCCCTTTGGTGAGCTCAATTTTAGAGATAAATTTAACATGGTGTTTCCTTAAAAACCAGATCAGGCCAGGGATATCATACATGCTCTGGTGGTTGGCAATAAATATAATAGGGCGGTCAACAGGCAAATGTTGCTCATTGATGAAGGTTATGGAGTTCCCTAAGGCAAACTGGCAATAGGTAAGGAAAAAGTTCAGTGCATCTACAGATTTTTTATGTGCACGGTAACTTACTTTATAACACAGCCATTGGATGGGCTGGAAGATGATGAGGATTAAAAGGAAAAAGAGGTAGAAAACAGGGCTTAACAGGTATCCAATAAGTTTTTTCATTCAGTATATCATTTGTTTTTAAACGGCCATGTTAGAGTTGCCCTTGTGCCAGTAATATTTTGGTTTTTAGAATGGCAGCCACACTCATGCTGTCTGTGATTTCGCCGGTCATGACCATGTTAAAAGCCTCCTCAAAAGGAAGTTTTCTGATGGTCAGCTGCTCCGTTTCTTCAGGTTCAGCTTCGCCCATGGTTAATTCCTGTGCAATATAGATAATAGCAAGTTCATTGCTTACAGAATTTGATAAATGCATGCGTTGAATTTCCTTCCATTGTTGGGCAACAATGCCTGTTTCTTCCATTAATTCGCGCTTGGCGCTGTCTAAAGGTTCATGGTGTAAAGGGCCGCCGCCTTCGGGAATTTCCCAGCTATAGGCGTTTAAAGGGAAACGAAACTGACCGACAAGCCAGGTGTTGTAATGCTCATCTAAGGGTAAAATGCCTATAGCAAGATTTTTAAAATGTACTTCACCGTAAATCCCCTTGCCACCAGAAGGATTGATGACCTGGTGCTCTGTAACACCGATCCAGTTGTTTTCATATATCTTACGACTTTCTAAAGTGGTCCAGGGGTTATTTTCATCCATGGTGCAAGATACAAAATTAAGGGGTTTGCCTTAAGGCCTTGTTTAATTTTGTAAGCCTGTAATTAACACTTAAGGTAAAGTTATTGGTGTTGCTGGTAGAATAGCTGTTTAACCTGAAATTGCTTCCTTCGTTAAAAAGGCTGTTGTTTTTTCTACCAAAAGGGTCACTGCCACTTATCCTTACATTTAACTTGTTTTGGAAGAACATTTTCCGTGCCGCCAAACTGGTGTTTACAGAGCCTTTTGTACGGCCCTGGGCATTGATGTTATTGGCATAGTTGAGGTTAGATTCGAAAGCTGTTTTATAGGGCAGCTGCATGCTGAAACCCAGCGCACCTCTTAAACTGATCCCATCCCGGTTTAAAGAGCTGTTCAGCGTGGAGGTATATTTACTTTGAATGACACTCATATTGGCATTGGTAGAGATTTTTTTGTTAGGCCGGTAATTACCAATCAAAATAAGGGCGAGGGAGTGGTTAGACCCCACGTTATCAAAGGTAGTTTCAGATATGCCATTCGAAACCGTACGGTATCTTTCAATAACGCCTTTACTGGTGGAGTAAGACAGGCGTGGTGTAAAAGACCATTTGGTTTCGAACATGCCGAAGCTTAAATCCATTTGATGGGTATAGGCAGGGTTTAATGCTGCATTTCCATAACTGATATTTAAAGGATCAGTATTGTTGACCTGTGGGTTCAATGCGTTTTCCCGTGGCCTGTTGATCCGCACACTGTAGGTGGCACCAAGGTTATATTTCTTTTTGAAAAAACGGTTGAAAGAGATATTAGGGAAAACACTCAGGTAAGGTTTTAAGGGATAGGCACTGCCGGTAGATAATTCAAAGTTGACTTTGGTTAACTCAGAACGTACACCTGTTTTAATGCCCCAGCCGTTCTTCTTATAATTGTAAGTGGCGTAACCTGCAACGATATGCTCCTGGTATAGAAACTGGTTAGTTAACTTTTCATTTACCTCAAATTCATCTGTACTGAAGTTATAGTTCTGCACCAGTAAATCGTTGTCGTTTTCTCTATAATTGTAGCTCATGCCCAATTCTAGTCGGTCTCTTTTTTGAAATACAGCTTTATCGTAATCAAGGTTGAAATTGATGCTCTGGTTAGCGGCCTGGTTATCGTTTTCCTGCATCGTCGGACTGGCATAATCGGGGAATGTGTACTTCCTGTCGAGGCTGCTGAAACTACTGTTTGCATTTTTACTATAGGTTACACCTGCTGTCAATTTCTGACCCGTACTGTCAATTTTGAGGTCATAATCAGCATTAAAAACAAAGTTATGGCTATCGCCCTCATTGCTGTTTTGCTGATCACGAATCCGGGTAAGGTTTTTTTTGTCGTTCAGGTAGTTTAAGGTATTTCCTGAATTCCCATTGCTGGTATTGAGGTTAAAGTTAGTGGACAGGCGTAAGTTTTGTTTGCTGTTGATGTCCCAATCTAAACCTGAGCGAAAGTTGCCACCTCGGTTTTTACTTTTGCTATTGCCAAACTGGTCGTAATAATAAGTGGTGTCTGGAGAGAAGTTTTCCCTTAAGGAGGAGTTTGTTCTGGTGGCATTACTCTGCCTGATGGAGGCACTGCCATTGATGCCATATTTCTTTGCCCTATACGACGCATTGGTGTTGGCATTTACATTTCCCTGCACGCCTGTAGTAAGACCTGCATTTCCGTTAAAACCTATCTTAAAACCTTTTTTCATGACAATGTTGATGATCCCTTCGCCATCAGCAGAATAACGTGCAGGTGGATTGGTCATCACTTCTATCTTTTCAATGGCATCAGAAGGCAAAACATTGAGCAGATCTGCAATATTGGAGGTCATAAAATCTGATGGTTTACCATCTATGAAGATCCGGGTTGTTCTTTTGCCCGCTATGGTGGCATTACCCTCAATATCCACTTGTACCATGGGCACGTTTTTAAGTAGATCTGTGGCGGTGCTGCCTTCAGCGAGTAAGGACTGACTCACATTGTAGGTAATCATATCGGCACCAAATTCTACGACAGGTTTTTCTGCAGTGATGGTGACTTCAGCCAAAGAATTTTGATCACCACTCATTTTTAAAATACCGAGGTCCTTTTCGCCACCCTTTTCTCCAATAACAATGGCATTGACAAACAAGGAGGTCATGCCGATATAGCTGACCTTAATTTTATAGGTGCCAGGTTTTAAAGCATGGAAGGTGAAGTTACCATTTTCATCTGTGGGGATGGTGTAAATAGGCTGGGTATTTTCCTCTCCAAGGTAGAGAGAAACCAAGGCCGAGGGGATGGGTAAGACATCTACCTGATCTATGACCTTGCCAGTAATGCTGCCCGTTGCAGCAGACCAGGCTTTTGCAGGGAATAAAAGAATAAAAAAGAGGCTTAAATAAAGTAGTTGTTTATTCAATGGAGCGTTAATAAAAAACCGCAACTTTCGTTGCGGTTTTGGGTGATTAAAATGAGCCTTCGTCAGGGCCTTGTTGATCCTGCTGTTCTTTTTTAGGTTTTTTAGCTTTGAAAGTCGTATTTCCAAAACGGTATGAATAAGTAAGGTTAGCATTAGGCCCTTGCATATATCTTCTGAAATCCATCGACGTATCAACAGTTGTTGAAGTCATGCTCCAGTTTCTTGTATTGAAAACGTTTCTCACATTCAAACTAAGTGATGATTTTTTATTAGGGAAATCATACTTTGCACCCGCATCTACGCCATACATCGCATTTCTTTTTCCCTGTGCCATAACCTGTGCTGCCCTGTAGTCTCCTTTGATTTGTAAAGTAATGCCATAAGGAAGGGTAATGTTATTGGTGACGTTAGCATCCCAGCTGAAACCCGAATTTTCTTCTATACCATATTCAGGCACGGCTTGAATATTACGTTGAAACAAATTGACATTGGCAGTAAAATTCCATGCTTTTAACACATCTATTTTTCCTATCAGTTCCAGACCTGTTGATCTTTCTCTGGTTAAGTTTTGTGGTGTAGTGATGTTGATACCCACGCCAAGTTCATCAGCTGATGTTCTGATTCTTTGGATCACGTCGTTAGTTTGACGGAAATATACACTGGAAATAAAAGTTACTTTAGGCCAGTATTTATTATAACTGAACTCATAAGCATGCACATCTTCTGGTTTAAGGTTTGGATTACCCTGGCGATAGTTTGGATTGTCGGATATATCAAGGAAGGGGTTAGTATCCCATCCTCTAGGTCTGTTAACCCTTCTGCTGTAACTCAGTTGAACCTGTTGTTCGTCTTTGAACTTTTGGGTTAAGAAAACGCTAGGGTATAACCTGGTATAAGCCACTTTTCCTGGCGTATAAGCAACACCATTACCTGCACTGTAAGCACCAGATTCGGTATTTAAAGTAGCATCTTCTGCCCTTAAGCCAAACTGGTAACCGAAGTTATTAATTTGATTCTGGTAGTTGGCATAAATAGCATGTACCTGGTCCTTGCTGTTGAAATCGTTAGAAACCTGGTAATCCATTTCATAAGCACCAGTGGTGGTGTTCAGTTTTTCTGCAATGGTATTATTGTCAGCATAACGAATCTGGCTGCGGTAACCTGCTTCAAACTTTCCTGTTTTACCAATAGGCAAAGTATAATCTGCCTGGATGTTATAGTTCTTGTCATCGCCGATACCATTATTGTTATTCACTTTTAAAGGTAAAGTTACATCAGCACCATTTTGGTTAAAGATTTCAGTATTATACTGTTGGAAGTTGTCGTTACTGCCCTTCGCATAACCAAAGTTGAAAGTTAATTCCGTTCTTGGTTTACTGAATTTATGTACATAATCAAGGTTTAAATCAAAGCTGTTACCACTTCTTTTGTCAGCATTAACCCTGTTGCTGCGTTCAATAGTCGTCAACTGACTGTTTAAGGAGTTGAAGTTTTGAAATTCTGACCTGTCATTCTCCCTGATGTTAAAACCTCCGGAAAAGCTGATCACGTCTTTATCGGTAAGAGAATAATCGATACCTGCTTTCACATTATGTCCCTTGTCAGAACCTTCGGAATCAGAGTTTTGATTGGCCAGGAAAATTGGCGATGTAGGTCTTAAGTAACTGGTATTGCTGTAGCCATCACTTAAGCGCTTGCCTGTGCGGAAACCATAATTACCATAAAGGTTTACTTTGTTATTTTGAAAACTTATGCTGGTATTGGCATTATAGGTGTCGTAATTACCTGCTGTTAAAGCAACATTACCATTGAGGCCTAGCTTTTTATTTTTCTTTAACACAATGTTGATGATACCCGACTGGCCTTCGGCATCGTATTTTGCAGATGGGTTGGTGATCACTTCAACACTTTCAATGGAACTTGCAGGAATAGATTGCAGAATTTGAGCCACATTACCACCTGCAATTAAAGAAGGTTTGCCATCAATCAAAATTCTTACACCATCAGATCCTCTTAAGCTTACATTACCCTCCATATCGGTTTGAACGGTAGGTACGTTTTGTAAAAGGTCTGAAGCTGAACCACCTTCACTGATTAAACTTTGATCTACGGAGAATACTTTTTTATCGATACCCAGTTGCATGGTGCTTTTCTGAGCCGTAATTTGCACTTCCTTCAGCACGGTGCCCTTGGCAGGGTTCATTTTGATGGTACCCAGGTTAATTTCTTTTTGAGTGCTGATAGATAGGGAATCCCTCACCATGGTTTGGTAGCCAACATAACTTATTTTAAAAGTAAAAACGCCCGCGGGAATGCCCGTAAGCCTTAAATTGCCGTTTACATCAGTTTGTGCAACTTTAACTATTGCTTTTGTTTTTCTGTTGAGTATACTTGCGGTAGCAAATGGTACAGTCTGGTTACTTTGTGCATCGATAATCTTTGCCACAATGGTTGCCTGCTCCGCTACTTGCGCCCGTAAATTTAACGTTAGGGTAGAAATGATTAGGGTAAATAATAAAACTTTGTAAACATGCTTCTTCATCAATCTTCTTCTTTTTTTATATTGGTTTGTTTCTTAAGACAAATTAACGGCTAGGAAGTTTAATATTAATGGAGTAACTACTTTATTACAACAGAAAATGATCGAATACAACACTATTTTTGAAGAAAGCGGACTAACCTACACTTTATATAGGGAATTAATAGACCAAAAGCTGAGCGAAGGCAAGACTACAGGCACCGACCATGCTGATGCCATGTTACATTATACTAAAATGAATGTGCAGCGCATGAGTAGGTTGGATAAGACTATTCCTTTGAATGCAGAGTTTTTAGAAGTGTTGACTCACGTAAAAGGCATATACCGTTTGCTGGTGATCACTGAGGGCTGGTGTGGTGATGCTGCACAGCTTGTGCCTTTGTTTAATAAAATAGTTTTAGCCGCTCCCGCTCATTTTGACTTACGTCTTGTGCTTAGAGATGAGCATTTAAACTTGATAGATGCCCACCTCACCAACTTAGGACGTGCAATTCCTATTCTATTGATTGTCAATGAAAAGGGTGAAGTGGTGAATAAATGGGGACCCAGACCAGCATTGCTAAGTCCTTTGTTGGCAGATTGGAAAAAGGAAAGTGACGACATGATGGTTACCGCAGAAAAGCTGCACAGCTGGTATGCGAAGGATAAAACCCTCACTACACAGAAAGAACTGACGGCAATATTTAGGGCTTTAGCTTAGTCTACTGATACAGTTAATCCTTCTTGTTTAAGGATCTTGCGGTAAATTTCCATTTCTGTGTAGGAACCTTCCAATACGGCACATTTTCCTTTGGTATGCACTTCCCAGGCAATTTTCTCTGCCTGCGACTCGCTATAATCCAGATATTTCATCATACAATATATCACATGGTCAAAAGTATTCACATCATCGTTCCATAAAATTAAACGGTTGGTCGTTTTAATCGAGGCCAGGATTTCCGCGAGTGTAAATGTTTCTTCTTTTGTTTCTGTTGACATGGTACAAAAATAAGTTAATTTAAAAATATTGTTGTACCTAAAATAATATTTTACGTCAATTGATTAAAGGAATGTGATATTTGTGAGCATACAAACGTTAACAGAACAGCTGTAACATCTTATTGAGCCCTTCTGGAAAGTGCAAGCACAAGATCCGGCTTGATCATTTTATACTGTTAATCTTCTGCTAATTGCATAATTTTAATGTAAACCTCTGGGGCCCTCCATTCGAAGGGCAAGATATTCAATTTATTATTTCTATATATATCCCTAAATGAGAGTTGTTATCTTTGTAACTTCCATCAACAGTACAAGCATCAATGAATTTATTTACCGTCATCACCACTTTATTTGCCGTAAGCTCTATTTTTAGTTATATCAATGCGCGTTGGATAAAATTACCAGGGGTGATAGGTGTGATGTTGCTCGCCATAGGATCGGCTATGATTACTGTATTTGCCGGTAAAATGGTACCGCAGTTTACACAGCTCATTACTGAGCTGACTGCCTCTATAGATTTCTCTACTACACTATTAGATATTTTACTCGGCTTTTTACTTTTTGCCAGTGCATTGCATTTTGACGTTAAAAAATTAAGGTCCAACTTAAAGGGTGTTGTCATCATCAGTACGGTAGGGGTATTGTTATCAACCCTAATTTTTGGAACAATTTTTCATTATACGGCAGGATTGATTGGGATTGAAATTCCCTATATCTATTGCCTGGTTTTTGGCGCCCTGGTTTCGCCTACTGATGCTGTTGCCGTTGCTGCTTTATTGAAAAAAACCAAAATGCCATCTCGACTGGAAACCATTATCAATGGAGAATCGCTGTTTAACGATGGTATTGGCATTGTACTCTTTATTACTTTTGTTGGATTAGCGGCTACACCGGGAACAACCATTTCATGGTCGCATACTTCGTTGTTATTTGCACAGGAAGTTTTCGGTGGACTAGCCTTAGGAGTTGTATTAGGTTGGATTGCTTTTAAGATGATCAAGGGGATCCGCGATTTCCAAACTATTGTGATGATTTCTCTCACCCTGGTCATGATTATCTCTTTTGTAGGTAGCATATTGCATGTTTCTATCCCATTGGCCGTAGTAGCCGCTGGTTTATTGATAGGTAGTAATCCTTTTGGCAAGGAAGAAGATGCTAAACTTAACGAATACCTGGAACAGGTGTGGAAGCTATTTGACGAATTGTTAAATACCATTCTTTTTGTATTGATTGGCCTGCAAATGGTTTCTGTATCATTTCAAAGCAGCTACTTTATTGCAGGTGGAATAGCTATATTGATTTTACTTATTGCAAGGATGCTCAGCATTTTTCTGCCGGTAGTTTTGTTAAGACGCTCGTTAAGTATTCAGTATAACAGTATTTTAATACTCACCTGGGGTGGTCTTCGAGGTGGAATATCTGTGGCGCTGGCCTTGTCGCTGCAACCTTCGCCTTACCGTGAGCTGATTTTGACGGCTAGTTTCTGTATTGTTGTCTTTTCTATTATTGTACAGGGCTTAACACTCAATAAAGTAGTGAACAAATTGGTATAATTACCTTATTCAGCAGAATATTTCCCTGTTCGTCGGAAATTTGTTTCCTATGTACTGCTTTTGCCGTTGATTTGACCCGTCAATAAATCAGCAAATCATGGAAAATATACATCAGCTCAATATTGTTACCCATGTTATAGCGGGCACCATTGCACTCCTGGCAGGTTTAACGGCTGCGGTGGTAAAAAAGGGTGGAAAAAGGCATGTTCAATATGGAAGGTTCTTTATGTGGATCATGGTCGTAGTGATATTAACAGCGCTAATAGGGGTCTTTGTTTTTAAGCGCAACACCTTTCTGCTAGTCATTACCCTATTGAGTGGCTATACCTGTTTCAGTGGAATTCGCAGCATTAAACTGCGGGGACAAAAGCCTACGTTACTGGATGGCGTAATTCCAATTTTCGTGATGGCTTCGTCTATTTATTACCTTTATTATATCCATTCGCTGGGCTTATACTGGTCGCCGGTTATCACTTATTCCACTATTGGTGCTTTATTTTTGGTTACCTGTTATGATCTTTTAAAATTTCTGATGCCTGTTCATGTTCTTTTCAGAGCCATGATTTATGAACATATTTATAAAATGATGAGCGCATTGAGTGCCATCGCTTCTGCTTTTTCAGGCACTGTTTTTTCAAATTACAAACCCTATAGTCAATTTCTTCCATCGGTAATGGGGCTCATTTTTATTATTGTTACCTTCATCTATTACAGCAAGAAAAACATATTCCGTAAAACTAACCTAGTTTCTAAAAGCAGATGAAAACCATTGTAAAAACTTTATTGATTTGCATCCTCATTGGCTTTGCCTTCGGTCTCTACTTATTCTTTAATTATGACAACAGACCGCAGCGGATATTCATTTCCGTTTTGTCTAGCGTAAGCATCGGTTCTTTGATGATGCTGGTGATCAATTACAGGTACTATTTCATCGGGATCACGAATTTTCAAAGTTTAAAAACGGTGATCATGATGGTGCTATTAGTGGCGGCCGCTTTATTGGGTTCTGAGCTTACTTTTTTGTTGCAGGCAATGATTTTGCCGGGTCAACATTATCAGCTCTTCAACGGTGGCAGCATTTATGTGTTAAACTGCCTGATTGTGCTGGTTACAGGCATCCCTATTTATGTCAGTGAGGAGTGGAAAAATATACTTGAATCTAGGATATCCAGTCAGCAGTACCGCGTATTACAATTAGAACAACAGCAAACGCTGATTGAGCTAGAGCTTTTAAGGGCTAAAGTTAACCCACATTTTTTGTATAATGTGCACAATACCATAGCTGGATTGATCTCTAAAGATCCTCAAAAAGCAGAAGAAATGGTGATACTTTTATCAAAGTTCTTCCGCTTTACCCTAAATAAAAACAGCGCTACTTTTCATCCCTTAAGTGAGGAGCTGGCCATTGTTAAAACTTACCTTGAACTGCAACAAATCCGTTATCAAAAGCGGATGAGGTATAGTATTATGGCAGATCAGGAAATATTGAACTTGCAGGTTCCTTCATTTGTATTGCAGCCCCTTGTTGAAAATGCAGTGATCCATGGTATAGAAAAAACTATGGCGAGTGGCTTGATAAAGGTCGGGATTACAGTGGATGAACAGCATTTAATCATGACCATTTCAGATACAGGGCCACCCTTTCTAATGGAAGCAGGTTCTGGAAATGGCCTGCAGATGGTGATGAATAAACTCACGCTTTTATATGAAACACGGTATACTATAGAATTTAACAATAGTTCAGAGAAACATGTCAGAATTACCCTTCCACGATAAAATAAGAACACTGCTGGTTGATGATGAAGAGATGGCCATCCACAGGTTAAAAAAGGTGCTTGCTGCTTACCCGGAGATTGAGATTATTGCTGCGGTTAACGATGGACGGTCGGCTGTGGAATTGATCAATACTTCGCGTCCTGATCTTGTTTTTCTGGATATTCAAATGCCTGAATTTAATGGTTTCGACGTGCTTGCTAATTTGCAGTATATGCCCATGATTGTCTTTGTTACCGCTTATGAAGAATATGCGGTGAAGGCCTTTGAGCAAAACTCGCTGGATTATTTACTTAAACCTCTAGTGGGCGAAAGGCTTGAAATGACCATGAAAAGGGTGATGGAAAAACAAATGGGAGGCTCGTCAATGTTGCAAAAAATAAAGGCCTTAATTGATCATCAGCCGGTAAAAGAGCCTATAAGCACCATACCTGTGAAAGCAGGAAATAAGATCAACTTAATCAGAGTGGCTGATATCTGCTTTTTTGAAGCCACAGATAAATATGTGGTTATCCATACTAAAGAAGAGGAGAAGTTAATTGAGTTTTCTTTGACTTATTTACAGGACCGCCTCCCTGATCAGTTTGTTAGAATCCACCGTAGCTTTATCATTAATAAAATGATGATTCTGGAGATCCATAAATATTTTAAGGGCACGTTTCTTATGCTGATGAATGATGTGCAACAAACGAAAATAAAAAGTGCTTACGCTTATAAGGATGCTATAAAGAACAAACTGTTGCTTCCAT
>NZ_JAZQPU010000104.1:0-20770 GCF_045628745.1 Pedobacter sp. | reverse complement strand
GGTTGCAACTGTGTACCGTATAAGGTATAGCCGTCGTGAAATTCGTTGCTGTACTCGTAATTCCTAACGAAGTTAAAGTTATAAAAGTTAAAGTGAAGCTCCCCCACAGCACTGCTATCCGGACGAATGCGATTTTCAATTGCCGACTGGTTAAACTGCCCAAAAGCGATGTTCGCCAACAAAAGTAAACTGAGGAAGAGAAGTCTGGATTTCATAAAATTATAGTGCCTTTTTGTTTCTGTAATTTTTATACAGCTTGACGGCCAGCATAATGACCGACGCGAAGATAACCAACCCTGCAAGGCCATACAGCCAGTCAATAGCGGTTTTTAAAACAACGGTAAAAACGATAGCCACCAGAATAATTGTGGCCAGTTCATTCCATAAGCGCAGCTGAAAAGAACTCAGCTTAAAAATACCATTTTTAAGCTGGTTCATGATGCGTTGACAAAGAAAATGATAGGTAATTAATAAGCCCACGAAAAAGAGTTTAACGTGCAGCCATGGCATGGAAAGTAACCCGGGGTTAATGATAATCATGGTTATACCTGCCGTAATGGTTAATACCATGGCAGGTATGGTAATGATGTTCCACAACCTTTTGGTTATTTTTTCATATTCCCGCTGCAGAATCTGCTTTTCTAGCTCGGGCCTGTCATTTGCTTCGGTATGGTATATAAATAGCCTTACACTATAAAACAAGCCTGCCATCCAGCTTACAACAAAAATGATGTGGACGGCAAGTACGTATAAGTAGGCCATGGAAAATTAGTATTTAAATTCTTTGACTACCTCAATTGCATATTTAACATGGTCAAAAGGGATGTCTGGCATAATACCATGACCTAAGTTAAAGATAAATCCTTTTTCGCCACGCATGCGTTCAAATAAAGCATGGATATGTTTTTTAATCACTGGTTTATCAGCATACAAAATATGTGGATCAAGGTTTCCTTGTACCGCAATACCTGCAGGCAAGCTGTTTTTGATATTTAATAAATCAGCATTCCAATCTACAGAAATTACATCAGGTTTTGCTTCTGCCATAATTGGTGCAAAAACAGAACTTCCTTTACAGAAAGAAATCACCGGGATATCTTTTCTATTCAGGTTGGCAATAATTTCCTGGATGTAACGGTGAGAAAATTCCTGGTAATCATTCCAAGACAAAGCAAGCGCCCAACTGTCAAAAATCTGAATGGCATTAACGCCAGCAGCAATTTGAAGGTTAAGGTAGTCTGCCGTAACTTTTGCAATTTTAGCCAGTAGCTTATGTGCTACTTCGGGCTTATTGTGCATCAGCAATTTAGTTTTTTTGAAGTCTTTAGAAGAACCACCTTCAACAAGGTAACTCATGACGGTAAATGGTGCACCAGCAAAACCTATCAAAGGAATTTTGTTGTCCAGACGTTGTTGAATAACTTTAATGGCATCAGCCACATATTGCAACTTGTCTAATACGTCAACTTCCAAAGCATCTACATCAGCAAGGGTAGATACAGGATTGGCAAAACGCGGGCCCACACCTTGTGTAAAGCTCAGGTCTCCACCCATAGCCTCCCCTGTTACCAGGATATCACAAAATAAGATCGCTGCATCTATGCCCAGTAAATCTACTGGCAACATGGTTACATCAGCAGCAATTTCCGGTGTTTTGCACATTTCCAGGAAAGAATATTTGTTTTTTATTTCCCAGTATTCGGGCATGAAACGGCCGGCCTGGCGCATCATCCATACAGGTGGACGTTCAGTTTGCTTGGAAAATGCAGCATCTAAAAATAAGGTATTCATCTAAATCTTTGTGGGTTTATAAGCTATTAGCTTCTTTTTCTATTTTATTAATTATTTCCTTGGCCTTTGGGGTACTTGCCATGTCTTTGGCAATGTCCAGGTAGGCAAGAATTCTAACCTTATCTTTTTTGCGCAGGGCAAGGTTCGCCAGGTGGATCAGCACAAATACTTTATCGGTTTTGCCACCCAAAGGAAACCTGCTGGCCAATTGAAAGTGATATTCAGCATCATCATATTCTTCGCGATGCAAAGCAATATTAGCACGCATAAATTCGTAATAACCTCGTCTGTTTTTGGCAAGGCGTTCTGGATCTGGCACCTCATCTAAAGCATTTTCCGTAGCCTCATAGTCACCATTTTTAAAATGCTTGGAAGCCAGCAAAACAGAACTCTGCTTAAAATGGCTCCATATTAAAAGGGCAAGCATCAGCACCAGAAAAGAGGCCAGCTGGTATTCTAAATATAACAGGCAGCCCAATGCCGCAATAGCCGTAGCTACCATCAGTATATATCTGCCTTTTTTGCTAAACATTAGTTATTGATATCAGTAAACTTATAACCTACACCTCTGATAGAGTGAAAATAAACAGGATTTTTTTGATCAGGTTCAAAATATTTACGGAAGGTCAGAATAAAGTTATCAATGGTTCTTGTGGATGGATAAACATCGTAATTCCACACCGTTTCTAAAATCTGCTCCCTTGATACCGCTTCATTTTTACGCTCTATCAATAGTTTAAGCAACATGGTTTCCTTTTTAGTTAAAGGAACAATTACCCCATCATCTTGTTTTAATTCAAAAGAATTGAAATAGATGGTTTTGTCGCCAATTTTATAAGAGTTGATTTCCTTAAGGTCATCAGCTTTCATGCTGCGTTTCACTAAAATACCTACACGCAGAATTAGTTCTTCTAAGTTGAAAGGTTTCACCAAATAATCATCAGCACCCTTTTTTAAGCCCATAACACGGTCTTCACTCGTGTTTTTTGCAGTTAAGAAAAGGATAGGCACTTCTGTGTTTTCTAAACGTATAGTTTCGCACACCTGGAAACCATCCATTTCTGGAAGCATTACATCAAGGATAATCAGGTTGAAACGCTCTTCCTTAAATACCTTAAGTGCTGTTTTACCATCTTTAACTGCATGCACTTTATAACCTTCTAACTCCAGGTTTAATTTAATGGCATCCAATAAATGGTCTTCATCTTCGACCAATAAAATTCTTAGTTTCTGTTGCATAGGAATCAGCTAAATGTGACTTCAAAAATTGTACCTTGAGGTACATTATCTTTAACGCTGATATCAGCGTCGTGGTTTTGTAATACTTCCTTAACAATAAACAGGCCTAATCCTGTTCCTTTAGCTTTCCGCACTTTTTCATCACCCACACGATAAAACTTATCAAAGATGAGCATTTTTTCTTCATCCGGTATACCAGGACCATTATCTGCAACCACCAAAAAAGGATGATTATTTTGTTTGGTCAGTTCCACGCTCACTTTGGCACATGGACCAGAATACTTAACTGCATTTTCCAGAAGATTGGTGATCACTGAAGCTAATGCAAAAGGATCGCCGGTAATTTTAATACCCGGGTCTATTTTAGCAGCAATATTTTGTTCGCAATCACAGGTATGAATCTGCAGGCGATCGGCAATTTTAGTTACCAGTTCAGAGAAATCGAATTGCTCTTTAGGAAAGGAATAAGAATGATTTTCGATTTTTGTAGCCAACAGCATGTTTTCTACTAAATCATCCAGTCGTTCAATGTCTTTTAAACTATTGTTTAATAAAGACAATTGTCTGGCTTTATCCAGGTCTCTTTTTACAATCGTTTGTAACGACAATTTAATTGCCGCCAGCGGCGATTTCAGTTCGTGTGTTACCGACAGCAGGAAATTGGTTTGCTGTTCATGTAAACGGTCTTCTTTTTTAATGGAACGGTACAGAAAATAAGCACCTGTAAACAGTAAAAATAAGAAAACTGAACCTTCGCCCATGATCATTGCCATCCTGGAGGGGTCGATTTTTATGACAAGCGAGCCCCATGAAAATAGCTGTATTAAGCTATACAGCAACAGAAAATAGAATATGATGAGCGATTTCTTCATTTATTTATTTCTAAAAACAATATCTAAAGTTTCAACGATAGCTCTTTTAGCTTTTTCTAATTCAATTTTAGTATGCGCTGCAGAAACGAAACCTACTTCATAACCTGATGGGCCTAAGTAAATACCCCTGTTAAGGAGTTCGCGGTGCATAATTTTGAATTTCTCCATGCTTGCATGGTCAATGTCTGCTGCTGTTTGTATTTTATCTTTATCTGTAAAGGCAAACCAGAAAATGGAGCCTACATAAAACACTTTAATTTTATAGTTTCTTGCGGTAGCGAAACGTTGAATTCCTTCTGCAAATTCAGCCGTTTTATTGTTCAGCTCTTTATAGAAATTAGAGCGTAAAAGCTCTGTTAACTGTGCAATACCGGCAGCCATGGCCACTGGGTTGCCCGATAAAGTACCTGCCTGGTAAACATTGCCATCAGGAGAAATATGGCCCATGATTGCTGCTGATGCACCATACATGCCTACAGGTAAACCACCACCAATAATTTTACCGTAAGTAACAATATCAGGTTTAATACCATAGTAAGAGGCTGCACCTTCAAAACCAATTCTAAAACCGGTAATAACCTCATCAAGAATCAATAGCGTATTGTTTTCCTTGCAAATGTTCTGCAAGAATTCCATGTATTCTTTATCCTGAATCAACAGACCATTATTTGCCGGAATACCTTCAATAATAACAGCTGCAAGCTCATCTTTAAATTGCTCAAAAGCGGCAGTAATAGCGGCTTTATCATTTAAAGGGATAACGATAGTTTCTTGTGCAAAAGAAGGTGGCACACCAGCTGAAGAAGTTTCTCCGAAGGTAACCAGTCCTGAACCTGCTTTAACCAATAAAGAATCCGTATGACCATGGTAACAGCCATCGAATTTTAGAATTTTATGACGACCAGTAAAGCCCCGCGCTAGCCTGATGGCAGACATTACCGCCTCTGTACCAGAGCTGGTAAAGCGAATTTTCTCTACGTGTTTATTGTTTTTAACAATTAACTCAGCAAGTTCATTTTCTAAAGCTGTAGGTGCGCCAAAACTCATTCCGTTTTGCATCACTTCCGTTACTTTTTCCCTTACTTTAGCATTGTTATGTCCAAGGATAAGTGGTCCCCAGCTGCCGCAAAAATCAATAAACTGATTTCCATCAGCATCCCACACAAAACAACCATCGCCTTTTTGAATAAACAAAGGTGTGCCGTATACAGACTTAAAAGCCCTAACCGGTGAGTTAACACCGCCAGGGAAGAAAGTCTTAGCCTTTTCGTAAAGTTCTGCTGATTTTTCTCTCGAAATATCAGGTTTGCTCCCCGTATGAACGGGCATTTCCCCTTCATTTCCGGAAAATATTTTCTTTAAAGATTCTAACATATTACAACCAATTCTTTTCTACTATATCCCTGATGTGGTATGTGGTAATAATGCTGGCACCTGCTCTTGCAAAGGCATGCATTGTTTCCATAACCACTTTTTCTTCATCTATCCAACCACGTTCTGCAGCGGCTTTAATCATTGCATATTCACCCGAAACATTGTAAACAGCAATAGGAAGATCCGTATTTTGTTTCAGGTTATGAACAACATCAAGATAAGCCAATGCTGGTTTTACCATTAATACGTCTGCACCTTCACTTTGATCAAGCAATGCCTCTCTTAAAGCTTCGTTGCCATTTCTATAATCCATTTGGTAGGCTTTTCTATCGCCTTTACCTGGAGCGCAATCTGCAGCTTCTCTAAAAGGACCATAATAAGCAGAAGCAAATTTAGTGGCATGAGACATGATTGCAGTGTTCACATAATCATTCTTGTCCAATAAATCCCTGATTGCCCTGATTCTTCCATCCATCATATCTGATGGGGCAAGCATATCTGCACCAGCCTCCGCATGTGTTAAAGCCATTTTTGCAATTACTTCAACCGTAGCATCGTTCTGTACGTAATCATCTTTTAATATCCCACAATGACCATGGGTAGTGTAAGAACAAACGCAAACATCGGTTACAATATATAAATCATCGCCAAAGTTTTTTTTCAATTCTCTTACAGCCACAGGAACCAGTGAATGATCATGGTAAGCCATGTGTGCATCATCACTTTTTTCATCACCTACACCGAAGAGCATAATCTTATTTACACCAAGCTTCAGGCCTTTCTCCACATCTTTAATTAAAGTGTCAGTAGAGAAATGACTCACGCCGGGCATAGCCCCAATAGGATGATTTACATTATTTCCCGGTACCACAAAGTACGGGTAAATGAACATATCTTTAGATAACCGTGTTTCAGCTACCATCTCTCTCACTATAGGATTTTTCCTTAATCTTCTTGGGCGGTGTAACATATTAACTTTTATTTATTTTATTTTATATCAATGCCATAAACAGCTTCGGCCAGGCCGATTTCATCTGGTGAATAGGGCAATAGATAAGATACCCCCATTTCATCAAACTTCTTTCCTGTAGAATGACCAATAGCAATTACTTTTTGTTCAGGATCTAATAGGTTTTGATTGAAATATGCTTCCACATTTGATGGGCTTGTAAAAATCAACACATCTGCCGAAGTACGGTCTATTTCATCCTCCACAACAGTTTCATAGATAGGCAGATCAACAACTTTTGTACTTGGTTTCAAGTATTTTTGCATGCTCAGCAGCGAATCTTGTGCTCGCGGAAACAATACTGTCTTTCCTTCCACCATAGTGGCAAAGTCAGCTGCTACTTCATCAATTTCGCCACCTTCACCAACAAAATCAGACAGGTAACCACATCTTCTAAGTGCATCTTCAGAACCTCGGCCTACCACACCAAACTTGATGCGTTTTGACAAAACGGGATTAAGCTTAAAAAAGTATTCTACACCATTTCTGCTGCTAAAGAAAATCCAATCCAGGTGACGGAGGTAAAAAGGATCCAGGACATGTACAATCGGAAAAGTACGGATCAGGGAACGGCCTTCAATTTCTATTTTATGTTTTTCTAATGCTCTTCTAAAATAGCTATGCTCACCGATTTCGCGGGAGATAAATACTTTAGCGGGCAATTTTCTTTCTTTACTAAAGCCGGCAACGATTTTTTCGGCAAGGCCATCTAAATTGTCAACCCTGTAGAAAAGCCGGTCAGGAAAATGCTCGTCAGACTCCGCTTTAGAAGTCCATACTTCAAACTTTCCATTGTCTTTTTTACAGTAACAACCCAATGGCATATGGCAGCCACCTTCAAATAAATTAAGCACCTTGCGCTCCAAAGCAATTTCTTCTACGGTAGCAGGGTCGTTTAAAGCCTGAAGTAGGTCGAATAATTCTGTGTCAGACTCACGGATCTGAATACCTAAAGCACCTTGTGCAGGTGAAGGAACCAATACTGTAGTGTCGATTACTTCTACATGGAATTCGCTAAGGTCTATGCCTAAACGGTTTACACCAGCTTTTGCCAAAACAATGGCATCGTAATTTTCATCACGGAGTTTCTGAATCCTGGTAGGCACATTACCACGCAGGTCTTCAATATTCAAATCTGGGCGTAAGGCCAGTAATTGTGCCTTGCGACGATTTGAAGAAGTGCCCACCATTGCTCCCGTTTTTAGAGAAAGTTTTTGGGTAACATCAACGCAGTCTTTCAGGATCAACAACAATTCTGCAGGATCTTCCCTTTCAGGAACCGCAGCAATAATTAATCCTTCGGGATGGGCTGTAGGTAAATCTTTATGAGAATGTACAGCAAGATCTATGCTGCCGTTCAGTAATTCTTCCTCAAGTTCTTTGGTGAAAAATCCCTTTCCTTCCAGCTTATCCAGCCTGAGGTTTAAGATCTTATCCCCTTGCGTTTTAATGATCTTTAAAGATGCCTCAACCCCTATTTCGGCTAATTTATCTTTAATAAAATTGGCTTGCCACAATGCAAGATCACTGCCCCTTGTGCCTATTATAAGTTTTTTCACGTACTGAAGTAAAATGTATTTGCTGACTAATATAGCTAGAATTAGCTGTTATTCACTAAAATTTCTTTTGCCATCACCATAGGGACACTGATGCATTTTTTCTCCATATAGTTCATTACACGCTCCAGCACCTGCCTGGAATTCTCATCCATGCCACTAATTTCATCTGCAAATACACCATTGATGGCGGTATGTTTAATCTCTTTAATTTTTTCTGGCACACTGCGCATCGCAATTTCTATTTTGCGTTGACGAAGCACCATCACAAATTCTTTGATATTTTCTTCGATGATCTGCTCTGCATTGACAAGTTCGTTATAACGTTCCTGGATGTTTTTGCGTGCAATTTCTTTCAGGGATTCTACTTCGATGTAATGAACAGGATAGTTTTGAACAACTTCCGGAGCAGTATCATTAGGGATAGCTAAATCAACGATTATTTTTTTAGCAGTATCGCCATTTAAAAGGCTTTTATAAATCTCTTCGGTAAGGATGGGCTCGGTAGCACCTGTGCAGGTAATGATGACATCAAAACCTTCTTTATAAGTTTCTAACGCTTCCAATGGATAGGCTCGTCCGTTTAACTCTACGGCCAAAGATTCAGCTTTATCCAGGGTACGGTTGAAAACCGCGAAATTAGAGTATTTATGTTTCTTTAAATACTGTGCAATATTGTTGATGGTTTCACCAGCACCAATAATCAGCAATTTAGAGTTGCTGCACATGTTTAAGTCACGCAGCTTGCGGTAAGCAAGGGAAACTACAGATACCGGATTTTTAGAGATATTGGTATTTGTATAAACTTCTTTAGCCGTTTTTACCACACGTTCCATTACGGTGCGCATGTAATCAGCGGTAAAACCTGCCAAACGGCAAGCTTCATAGGCTTTACGAACCTGGGCCAGGATTTCCTTTTCACCAACTACTAAACTCTCTAAAGAACAAGAGGTCCTTAACAAATGGTTAAAGGCAGCGTCTTTTTGGTATACAGATACATTTTCAATAAATTGTTCCATGTATTCATCAGGCAGGCCCATGTCAAGCACCGTTAAAAACCGTTGAATGAAAGCTTTGTCTACCTCGCTCTTTGTAGTGAAAATAAATTCAACTCGATTGCAGGTCCCTACGTAAAATATCTCTTTGACATTTAGTTCGACCTGGATATTTCTTAACCTATCATCTAGCGTTTGCTCACATATCACTAACTTCCCTAAAGACTTTAGGTCAATCTGTTTATGAGTAAAAGCAATAATCCTTAAATATTCCAATTGATTTGAGTATTTTTTTTTGCAAAACAAAAGTAACAAGACCGTTGCCAGCATCTGTCATTAGGCTGTAATTAAGACTTATTTAGAAGGATTTTAAATTAACGAAACACAGCATGGTATTCAAACTTAAATTTTGCTATATTAGCTAATCACCTGTTATTCATCGTTTATGATACAAAAAGAGCAATTTATATTAACCGGCGCTAACGATAAAACCATCCTTGGTGACCTTACTTATGACGATAATCATACAAATCCGGACCTCATCTTATTTGTACATGGCTTTAAAGGCTTTAAAGATTGGGGCGCTCACCATTTAGTTGCACAGTATTTTGCGGAAAAAGGCTATAAATTCTTAAAGTTCAACCTATCGCACAGTGGTGTAACGCAAGAAAACCCTCATGATGTAACAGATCTGGAAACATTTGCTGCCAATACCATCAGTTATGAGCTGGCAGATGTAAACACTGTGGTTAACTATATATCACACCTGCACCCTTCATCGAACCTTACCATTATAGGCCACAGTCGTGGTGGTGGTTTAGCCCTGATTAAAGCCGCTATTGATGCCCGGATTAATAAAATTGTAACCTGGAGTTCCATAGCAGATTTTGGAAGCCTCTGGAAGCCGGAGCAGGAAGAAGAATGGGAAAGAACGGGCAAAATCTATATTGAAAACGCCAGAACTAAAGAAGAAATGCCTTTGAACAGCACGTTATTAACAGATTTCCGCAGCCACCAGCAAGAATACGATATTTTAACCGCCGCAAAGCAGCTGACTATCCCCTGGTTAATTGTGCATGGAGACGACGATGTAAATGTTCCTTTTTCTGTAGCAGAACAACTTAAAGAAGCACAGCCTGCTGCACAGCTCAAAAGAATACATGCTGCCAACCATGTTTATGGAGCTTCACATCCTTATACTGAAGAAACATTGCCCCCTCAGCTGCAGGAAGTTGTAGAATCTACCTTAAAATTTATACAGGCTTAGGCTTATTTTACCTCTACCCAGTTGCCGTCTTCTTTAATTAAGCTGATCAGGTCATCCAGCGCATTGGTGCTGTTTACATTTTTCCTGACCACTTCCTTGCCACGGTATAAAGTGATTTTACCTGGTCCGGTACCTACATAGCCATAATCGGCATCGGCCATTTCACCGGGACCATTGACAATACAGCCCATGATACCAATTTTAATACCCTTTAAATGATCCGTACGTGAACGGATGAGCTGCGTAGTTTCCTGTAAATCAAACAGGGTACGGCCGCAACTCGGACAAGAGATGTATTCTGCTTTAGATATCCTGGTTCTGGTGGCCTGCAGGATGCCAAAACTAGTGGCATTAATGGCTGGCAGCTCCACCATTTTTGCCTCTATCCATATGCCATCACCAAAGCCATCGGTCAATAAAGCACCAAGATCTGTGGCAGCAAAAAGCATCAGGTCTTCTGCATTGGTGCTTGGATATTTACCTTTGATAATAACCGGTAGTTGTATTTGTGCATGCAGCAGGGCAATGAAGAAAGCACGTTGTGCAGCCATGCCGTTGATGGCATCGGTTTCTAAAAGCAACACTGCATTTTGAGGCAGTAGGCGCAATTTATCAAGCAGCGCAGCGGTGCCCGCAGTACCTGAATCAGCCGTTTGTACAGCATAAATATTCAGGAAAGCATCTTTTACCAGCTCGGTATGATCATCTTCCAAGCTAATCAACGGGTGACAATTAGTTTTATCTTTTAAGGCCAGCCAGGTGTTATAATTGTAGATCTGTTTTAAGTTTCCCGGAAAAGAGAATGAAGGTAATTGATCGCCCAGAAACACAAGGTCACAAGCCTGATCTGCCATGTTATATTTATCCAGACCAGCATCGTATTTATAACCTGCAACGGAAAGGAAATAAGGGTCTTTAAGATTTTGAGAAGTAACATCTAACATCACAATAGGATGATGATGCCCCCCGATATGTTGAACCGGCTGTGTTAAGCGGCGGTTATAAGCATAAGGACTATAAGGAAGGTCTTTAACCAAAATGTGCTCTTTTTGCATTTCCGGTGTAAAAGCCGCGGCTTCCTGCAGCAGAACACGCTTTTTATAACGGTCGGCCAAAGCTTTAGCAACCGGGGCTTCAAATTCTGGATCTTCGGTTAGCGATACACGGATGGTATCGCCCAATCCGTCTTCAAGCAAAGTTCCAATACCTACAGCAGATTTAATACGGCCATCTTCCCCATCACCCGCCTCGGTAACCCCTAAATGCAGTGGATAGTTCATACCCTCTTTGGTCATGGTGTCTACCAGTAAACGATAAGCTTGTACCATTACCTGCGTATTGCTGGCTTTCATGGAAATAACCAGGTTATAATAATTCTGGTCTTCGCACATGCGGATGAATTCCATTGCCGATTCCACCATTCCTCGTGGTGTATCGCCATATTGGCTCATAATGCGATCTGATAAAGAACCATGGTTGGTGCCTATACGCATAGCCGTACCATATTCTTTACAAATCTTTACCAGTGGTGTAAATTTTTTATAGATGCGTTCCAACTCTGCCTGGTACGCTAAATGTGTATATTCTATATGGTCAAAACGCTTTTTATCGGCATAGTTACCAGGATTTACCCTTACCTTTTCCACAATACGTGCAGCTGTTTCAGCAGCATTTGGGGTGAAATGGATATCGGCAACAAGAGGTACATCGAAACCTCTTAAACGCAGTTCTTTTTTAATATTGAGCAGGTTTTCTGCTTCTCTTACACTTGGTGCTGTAATCCGTACGTACTCACATCCAGAATTTACCATTCTGATGGTCTGCTCCACGGTACCTTTGGTATCCATGGTATCCGTAGTAGTCATTGATTGTATCCTGATGGGGTTGAAACCTCCCATAGGGATGTTACCCACAGACACTTCTCTGGTTAAAAATCTGGCGTATTGTAAAGCTATTTTTTCCATGAAGCACAAAGATAAAGATTAAATCAGTCTATCTTTAATAACTAAGGTATTTGCCGCAATATCATGCCACGTTTGTTGCTTTTTATTGAGAAAACTATAGAGGTAGCCAAAAAAGAAAGGAATGACAGACAGTATTTTAGCGGCATTGCGTAAAAAGGAATGCCCGATAGAAATTCTGTTACCCATGAGGTCGGTTACCCTGATACTCAGCAAGCGCTTACCAAGGGTACCTTGTTTTGAAGAAGCTTCTGCAAGACTGCTGTAGATAAATTTAGCAACGATAAGCAAAGGTGAGAAAGTAACAAAAAGAGTAATCCTTTCTGTTTGATCGGTAACGACGATAAAAAACAACAGCATAACGCCAAGATAGGCCAACACAATCAGGAAGAAATCTATAGCTGCAGCCAGCAAACGCTGGTCGAAAGAAGCAAAATACTGAGGTGCTGTTTGCTGATAGGTAAAACCAAGAAGCGCACGCAACTCAGGAAATTCGTGCGCTTCTTTATAATCGTCCATACCGGGCTTTCTAATAAATGTACCCGGTTGTATTTTCAGTGCTGCAAGTTGATCCAGCATATAGGGCCCTTGTGGCTTTCCATTGATGACAATGGTGTATAACTCATTTTCCACAAAGAAGGCAATTAGTTGTCATTAATATCTTTTAACTTCAAAGTTACTTAAACCGCCGTCAAAATTGATGAAAATCTTATTGGCAGCAGTTTTATAATTCGGCGTTTCGTAAGTGTCGTTACCCGTTTTGGTGAAACCGGTAAAGTCTTTAGAGGAAAGGCCTGTTTTAGAGGTAATTCTGCAGCCAGAATTGGCAGGAATATTCAACTTTACATCTGCTACACCAGTTTTAACCACTACATCAGTAATCGGCAATAGATCGCCTACGGTGATGTTCAATGCAGCAGCCCCTCCATCAAACCTGAAGGCCCTTATTTTATAATCCCTAAGGTCAAAATCAACCTCTCCGGCACCCATGCTCATGTTTACTCTCCATACAGGACTTTTATTCAATCTAAAGTCAACATCATTGCCCCCATCGTTCATTGACCATTTACCTTTTTTGTCTTGCATGGTAAAAGTTAGGGTCTGGGTTGAATCTGTCATTTCCTTTTTAAGGGTAAAGTTGCCTTGCTTACGGTTCACCGAAGCCGTAATCAAGCTATCCGTTTCGCCTTGAAGTTCAAACGAAGTACCGCCTCCAGAAATATTAAGGTTCACTTCCCTGGCAGTATCGATATCTAAGGGTTCGCTGAAATTTAAAGTTTGACCTTCAATATTCTCGTCTTCATCGTTGATGTCTATATTACCTCTAAAATTATCGGCAATCCAGTTTCTATGTTCAGGAGGTTGCTGTCCTTTATAAAAAAGGAAGCCGAGCATCACCACCAGCACACCAATAGAGATAGCTGATCCTATTTGCGATTGTTTGCGGTTAAACAAGATATTTACCCCTGCAATGATCAGGAAGACTGGCCAGAAGCGCCAAACGCTTCTCCAGTAAAAGTCGATAACATTAAAATTCTCCAGTAAGAGAACACCACCTACAAACAGCAGGATGATGCCCCACATAATTCTATCCAGTTTCATTATTGATGTGTTTTTATATGATTAAATAAATAGGAGCACCGGTTAAGGCTGCGGGGTGTTTTGTCCACTTGTAGTGGTCGTGTTCGCGTCTTGAATATCCACAGGACTTTGTGGACCTGGTGTTGGCGCAGGCGGTGGTGGCGGTGTTTGTGGATTTTGAGGGTTCTGCCAATCTGCCCAAGGGTCTTTGCGTTTTGATTTTGCGACAAAACTTATACCGATGGCCACAAAAATCAGGGGCCATAATTTCCCAAGACTGAACCAATAAGGGATGATATTAAACTCATTCATTAAAAAATACAAGCCTATAACGAGCAGGAACAAACCACCTATAGTACGGCCGGTATCGCTATTTTTTTTGATGAAACTATAATCGGGCTGAGGAGGTTTACTAAAAGCTCCCTCGTTAAAAGTGGAGGAACTCCAGTCCTGACCTGAACTATAGGTAGTCTTTTCAGACTGCGTAAAAGCGCCAGGCTCATTAAATGTAGCTGAGGATTTCTGTTGATTGAAAAAATCATTGAACTTGTTATATTGTGCACCGGGGTTAGGATTTACGGGTACCACAATCCACATCACTAAATATACCAAAATACCGGTACCCATTAGAAAGATGGTTGACAATACAAAAAGCAGCCTTATTATGGTTACATCAACTTCCATGTATGCGGCTACCCCAGATGAAACCCCAGCAATAACTTTGTCGTGTTCGTTTCTAAATAATCTCTTTTCCATAACTTGGTCTCCTTTATGATTTAAAATCTTGCGGTTTTAAAACTACCTCATCAACATTCACACCAGCACTTAAACTTAGAATGGCGTTTATCGTATTTGCAATATCTTCGGGCTGCACAAATTGTTCTTTTGGAAGTGATGTTCCCTCCCATGAAGCGGTATATGTAGAACCAGGCAGAATTGCAGTAACTTTAACGTTGTATGGAGCTAATTCCTGCCGCAATACATGATTAAGACTAAGCAATGCCGTTTTAGTTACACTGTAACTACCAGCATTTATCACATTTTCTTTACTGGCGATGGAGCAGATGTTAAAAATATGCCCTGAAGACCTCTGTTTCATCATTTTACCGAAATAACGCGATAATACATAAGGGGCATGGAGGTTAAGCAGCAGCTGCAACTGAAAGTTTTCTTCGGCCTCTTCCAGCAGTGCACCAGGCATAAAAGCACCGGCATTATTTACCAACACATCTATAGGGCCGAGTTCACTTGTGGTAAAGGTGCAAAAATGCTGCAGGGCCTGCCTGTCACTGCAATCGGTGGCTAAATACACAACTTTAACCTTAAAACTTTGAAGTTCAGCAGCAAAGTCCGCTAATTCTTGTTCGTTTCTTGAACATATAGAAAGGTGATAACCATTTTGAGCTAACATGAGGGCTGTAGCGCGGCCTATGCCTTTAGTGGCGCCAGTAACAAGTGCATTCATTATTTGAGCAGTTTTTGATCCAAGATACATAAAAGAATGCGTCTAAAGCTTGTTTATGCCCCTAAAAATCATTATTTTACGATGATTCAACCGCTAAAAGCCAATAAACTAACGAAATAAATATGGATAAAAACTTGACGATGATTTTACAGAACCTGCGGGCAATAGTGTTGGGTTTTGTGGTGCTGCTGGTTTTATGGAACAGTATCTTTAAAGTTGCCACGGAAGAAGTAGGTGTCATTACCAGGCTTGGAAGATATAGCCGTACCGTAGAACCGGGATTAAACGTAAAAATGCCTTTTGCAGAAAGGGTAGATAAAGTGCCTGTCGAGCGCCAGCAAAAGCTGGAGTTTGGCTTCAGGTCTGCCAATGGCAGCGACCAAACCAGCTATTCCAAAGATGGTGTTGAAAATGAGTCTTTAATGTTAACCGGGGACTTAAACCTTGCTGATGTAGAATGGGTAGTTCAATACAGAATCAGTAATGCCTACAATTACCTGTTTATCGTGCGCGATCCGGAAAGCACGCTGAGGAACATCTCTGAGGCTGCCACACGTCAAATAGTGGGCGACCGCACCGTCAACGAAGTGCTCACCATCGGTCGTACAGAAATAACGATTAAACTGCATGAGCTGATCCAGCAAATTTGCAATGAATATGGCATGGGTATTAAAGTAGAACAAGTGGTGCTGCAGGATGTCAATCCGCCAGACCCGGTTAAAGCCGCTTTCAATGCCGTGAATGAGGCACAGCAGGAAAAAGAAACCTTAATCAACCAGGCTAAATCTGAATACAATAAAGTAATACCAAAAGCTAGCGGTGAGGCTAAAGCAACTATCCAAAAGGCAGAAGGTTATGCCATAGAAAGGGTCAATAACGCACAGGGTGAAGTAGCCAGGTTTAATGACCTTTATCAACAGTATGTAAAAGCACCTGAGGTGACCAAAAAGAGGATCTACCTGGAAAACATGACTAACGTGATGGGTAAGCTTGGCAATGTGATCATTACCGACCAGGGAGGTGCCAACGTATTGCCCCTCTTGCAAATGCAACTGAATAAAGAAAACGCAAAGAAAGATTAACAATGAGAAGAAACCAAATCATTACAGCTGTTATTGCCTTTACCGTACTGATCATCCTTTTATCGAGCACCTATACCGTGCGGGAGTATGAACAAGTGATCCTCACCCAATTTGGCAAGCCTGTTGGCCAGGCAGTGACCAAGCCAGGCATGAAATTTAAACTTCCTTTTATACAAACGGCAAACGTATTTGAAAAGCGCTTTATGGAATGGGTGGGCGACCCTAATCAGCTGCCTACCAAAGACAAGAAATTCATCTTTGTGGAAACCTATGCACGCTGGCAGATTACAGACCCCCTGCAGTTTTTTAAAAGATTAACCAATGAGCGCAGTGCACAATCACGACTTGATGATATTTTAGATGGGGAAACCAGAAATGTAGTGGCAAAAAACAATATTGAAGAACTGGTGCGCAGTACCAACAGAAAGCCCGAACTTGATTCTATTGGGGAAGTGTTGGGAGATTCGCTGATGACGGTTTTTGTTGGGCGCGACAAAATGCAGGATATGATTTTAGCCTCTGCCAACAAACAAGCCCGGGAATTAGGCATCAAGATTCTTGATTTTAGGTTTAAGAGAATCAACTACGTTAAGGAAGTTCAAACACAGGTTTATGAAAGGATGAAAAGTGAGCGTTATCGCGTAGCCGACAAATTCAGGTCTGAAGGTCAAGGTGAGGCTTCTAAAATTGGCGGTGAAAAAGACAGGGAATTAAAGAACATCCAGTCGGCAGCTTTTAAAAAAGCAGAAGAAATTAAAGGTAAAGCAGATGCCAGTGCAGCCTCAATTTACGCCTCTGCCTACAATCAATCTGCACAAAGTAAAAATTTATATGGGTTTATGAAATCAATGGAAACGCTGGAAAAAACTTTCGGACAAAAAACATCCGTCATCCTCTCTACAAACAGCGAAATTTATCAATACCTTAAAAAATCAAATTAATTATATAAAGGCACAACAAATTTTGTTGTTTCTTTGTATTAAGATTGTGTTTATCCCTCAGCTAATTACTTATAAATGAATTTCACCAACTTTGGCAAGTATATACTTCTTTTAAAAGCCGTTTTCAAAAAGCCAGAAAAAACTAAAATATATGTAAAGGCCATCTTTCAACAAATGAATTTCGTTGGTGTTGGTTCCCTAGGCTTAATTTCCATCATTTCCACTTTCATAGGTGCCGTAATGACACTGCAAATTGCTTTCCAGCTGGTGAGTGATTTTATTCCTAAAACTATTATTGGTTCTGTAAACCGTGACTCCAGTATTCTTGAATTGAGCCCTACCATTACTGCTATTGTTTTGGCAGGTAAAATTGGCTCTGCTATTTCTTCAGAAATTGGCACCATGCGTGTAACCGAACAAATTGATGCTCTGGAAATCATGGGAATCAATACGCCGGGCTATTTAATTTTACCTAAAGTTATTGCCGGCATAACGATGATGCCTATGTTGGTGATTGTATCTATGTTTTTAAGCATTGGTGGGGGCTTTTTAGGAGGTACTTTATCTGGCGCCGTTTCTGCTGCAGATTATATTCTTGGCGTAACAACAGACTTCAACCCTTATACTATTGTAGTTTCATTGGTGAAGGCCTTTGTTTTTGGATTTATCATTACCACAGTTCCGGCTTATGAAGGATTTTATGTGCGTGGCGGCGCCCTTGAGGTTGCACAAGCCAGCACGCGTGCCGTTGTAGTAAGTTGTATTTCTATTCTTGCCTGTGATTACCTTGTAACCCAGTTATTATTATGATCGAAATTAAAGACATCCGTAAATCATTTGGTGAAAACGAAGTGCTCAAAGGCATTTCAGCTAAATTTGAATCAGGCATTACAAATTTAATTATCGGCGGATCAGGATCTGGGAAAACAACCTTGTTAAAATGCATGATTGGCTTACATCAACCTGAAGAAGGAAGTGTAGAATATGATGGCAGAGAGTTTACCACTATGGATTTCCAGCAGCGGATTGCCATTCGTACCGAAATAGGCATGTTATTTCAGGGTTCTGCCCTATTTGACTCTATGAATGTAGAAGAGAACATTATGTTTCCCCTGAACATGTTTACCGAGCAAAGTAAAAGCGAGAAATTAGATCGTGTTAACTTTTGCCTGGAAAGGGTTAACCTGGAAGGAAAGAATAAATTAAACCCTGCAGAATTATCTGGAGGGATGAAAAAGCGTGTAGGGATTGCACGTGCCATTGCCATGAACCCCAAGTATCTTTTCTGCGATGAGCCTAACTCAGGTTTAGATCCAAAGACATCCATTGTAATTGATGAGCTCATTAAAGAACTTACTGAAGAATACAATACCACTACCATTGTGGTTACCCACGATATGAACTCTGTGATGGGGATTGGTGATTATATTGTATTTTTACACGAGGGTAAAAAATTCTGGGAAGGATCTAATAAAGAGATTGCCCACACCGATATTGAAGAACTAAATGATTTCGTTTTTGCTAGTCGTTTTATGAAGTCTGCAAAGGGAAAGTTTTAATAAAATAACAGACAAATACTATATATGATAGGCCTTTTAACACCTACACACTGGAAAGATTACGAGTTGATTGATTGTGGAGATTTTGAAAAACTAGAGCGCTTCGGCAACCTTGTTTTATGCAGACCTGAGCCTCAGGCGGTTTGGAAAAAAACACTTTCTGAGCAGAACTGGAAAAAACAAACCCACATCAGGTTTAAAGGGCGTACGGCTACAACAGGTGAATGGGTTAAAAATAACACACATTTTCCAGACCGCTGGAATGTAGCATACAAAAATGACGACGTAAGTATTAACCTGCGCTTAGGTTTAACTTCCTTTAAGCATGTCGGTGTTTTTCCCGAGCAGGCTGTTAACTGGGATTATATCTCCTCATGTGTAAAACGCTTTAAAACCAAAACTCCTAAAGTACTTAACCTTTTTGCTTATACTGGTGCAGCCTCTATGATTGCCAAAGCCGCAGGTGCTGATACTACACACGTAGATTCTATTAAACAGGTGGTAAACTGGGCTAATGAAAACCAGGAACTTTCAAACCTTAAAGATGTACGCTGGGTAGTAGAGGATGCTTTAAAGTTTGTAAAACGCGAACTTAAAAGAGGCAAAAAATACAACGGTATTATCCTTGATCCGCCGGCATTTGGCCATGGCCCTAATGGAGAAAAATGGAAGCTGGAAGACCATATTCAGGAGATGATGCAAGACGTTGTGCAGCTCTTGGATGAGGAAGAACATTTCCTTATTCTGAACACCTATTCCTTAGGTTTCTCCTCAGTAATTGTGGAGAATTTAATTAAAACATCCTTCCCTCAAGTGACAAACTTAGAAATCGGAGAACTATATTTACAAGCAACATCGGGCATTAAATTACCCCTTGGTGTTTACGGAAAATTCAATAACATCAAATAAAACCTCTGGTTAACATGAAAATACCTTACCTACCGGGCAAATTATTAGCCGGCCTTGCTACCATTACCCTGTTAGCCAATTGCACTTCTGAAGCACAAAAAGTAACCGGACCATCAACACACCTTGCTGCCGCTACAACTGACTCTGTGGCTGGTGAAACTGCTGAACCTGCAGTTGATAAAGCACCTGTAGACACCGCAGCTTACAATGCCGCATTACTTAAAGTAGCCAACGGTGATACGACCGGAAGATGGCCTGTTAAAAAACAACCTTACCCCTTAGCCGGAGCTATTTTACCCTTTAAAAGAATCGTAGTTTATTACGGTAACCTGCATTCTAAAAAAATGGGTGCTCTTGGAGAATATGCGCCAGCAGAAATGTGGAGCCGTTTAAATGCAGAAGTGAAGCGCTGGGAAAAAGCAGACCCTACAACACCTGTACAGGTAGGTTTGCACTACATTGCTGCTGTTGCCAGTGGTACACCAGGAAAAGATGGTAAATACATTAACCGCATGGGCAACTCACAAATTGACTCGGTGATGAAGATTGCCAAGATGCACAATGCCATTGTATTTTTAGATTTACAAGTGGCTTTAAGTACCTTAAAAGCAGAATTACCAAGGATTGAAAAATACCTGGAGCTCCCTAATGTTCATTTAGGCATAGATCCTGAATTCTCTATGAAAACTGGTGCTAAACCAGGTACTAAAATAGGAACATTTGATGCGGAAGATATCAATTATACTACTAAATACCTTGCTGACATGGTGAAAAGATTAAACTTGCCACCAAAAGTTTTTGTATTACACAGGTTTACAGGTAAAATGGTAACGAACTCTCAAAATATCAAGTTGCGTCCGGAAGTTCAGGTAGTCATGCACATGGATGGATGGGGTGAACCAGACCTTAAACTAGGTACTTACCGTCATTTTATACAGAGCGAGCCTGTACAGTTTACAGGTTTCAAATTATTCTATAAGAATGACTTGAAGAAAGCACCACACCGCCTGATGACACCAGAAGAATTATTGAAATTAAAACCAGCACCTATCTATATTCAATACCAGTAGGACGCTGTTGAGGTAAATACAATCCATCAATAATTAAACCGGGCAAGCTTATATTTGCCCGGTTTTTTTGTATGCAGAATTTCAGGATAGGCCATCTGT
>NZ_JAZQPU010000103.1:0-3756 GCF_045628745.1 Pedobacter sp. | reverse complement strand
GCTTCTTATCAATCGAAAACTGACATCGTTGTTTCTACAATATGATCAAAGAATTGCCTGTCAGTTCTAACCTTTGCATACACCCTCATACCGGTTATTGTATTGCAAACAAAATGTGTCAGCGCTTTTGGATCTTTAGTTTTATTGATTTCCCCATCATTTTGGCCTTTTTTGATCGCTTCGTATATGATCTCTTCAATCATGAGGTTGTCTTCACAAACCAATTTTTTGACCTGCTCATCATGAGGTGCTACTTCTACCTCAGCGTTGATTTTAAAGCAACCTTTAGACTGATTGTCAGTACAAGCACTATTGACCACAGTACTTAAGAAATCTGCTATAGCCTGTTTTGCTGACAAGGAGTTAGCAAGCTTTGCCTTAATTCTCTCGATGCCTTCTTTTTGGTATAAATCCAGTGCCTTTAAATATAAATTTTGCTTATCACCAAAAGCGTGATAAATGCTTGACCTGCCAATACCAAGTTCTTCAATGAGATCGTGAAGGGATGTGGCATTATAACCCTTCCTCCAAAAGATGGCTATTGCTTTTTTGAGTATCTCCTCTTCCTGAAATTCTTTTGTTCTCATAATAAAAAAGCTTTGCCTGATAAAGGCAAAGCTACAAAATTAAAATATATTAAGGTTTTAAGCTTAAAAGCATCCTTGAGGACAACTTTGCCCTTAACGAACACCGCCGCTGGCGAGCATGATCTCTCCTGTTAACCACCTCGATTCTTCTGAAGCTAAAAACGATACAACAAGTGCTATATCATCAGGTTCACCAATACGGTTTAAAGGTGTAGTACTCACAATATGAGCTTCCATTTCACTTCCAATAAATCCTGCAGCCCTCGAGCCTTCGGTATTTACCATACCAGGATTAACAGAGTTTACACGGATGTTTTTAGGACCAAATTCTTTTGAAAGAACACCGGTGATAGAGTCAACGGCACTTTTAGTCGCTGTATATATTGCACTTCCAGCTGGGGTAACACTTGAAACTGCAGATCCAATATTAATAATGCTTCCACCTTTTTCTGAAAAGTGTTTTGCTGCCGCTTTAGAAGTGAGTAATATACTTAATACGTTAACATTAAATTGTTCATGAAATCCCTCTTCTGTTACATCTTCTATTGGGCCCCATTTATAAATTCCAGCATTGTTTACTAAAATGTCAACTGTGCCGTATTGTTTCATTGCCTCGGCAAAAAGATGATCTACAGCAGCTGTCTTTGAAACATCACCTTGAACGGCTATTGCTCTGCCTCCATCGTTTATAATCGACGCCACAACAGTTTCAGCATCTTTTTGTGCTGAGGAATAATTCACCACAACTGATGCACCTTCTGCGGCTAATTTTTTTGCGATTGCACCACCAATTCCTTTGGAAGCGCCTGTTACGATGGCTACTTTATTTTCTAATTTTTTCATGTTGTATTTGTATTGTACCGTTTGGTCCACAAATATAGATTAATATTAGACCAATTGGTACAATTGAATATTTATGAAAAAACTTTGACAAATAGGTCATTAACATCATACCAATTCAGTAGGTGTTTTACCAAACTTCTTTTTAAAAGAATGAGAAAAATGAGACAGGCTTTCAAAGCCAAGATCAAGATAAATGACTGAGGGTTTCTTATTCTTTGTTTCTATCAGGTATTTCGCTTCTGTCAACCGCTTTTCCTGGAGCCATTGCCGGGGTGCCATGTCAAATGTTTTTTGAAAGTCGCGCTTAAATGCGGCAAGGCTTCTTCCTGTTAATTGTGCGAATTTCTCCACCGGAACATTAAAATGAAAATTGCTGAGCATAAATTTTTCAAGATCGATTTTATGATTCTCAGAAAAATCAAACAAGAATTCTTTGAGTGCAGGCATCGTGTACAGAAGTAATTTTACGCCTTCCCGTACTTTTAACATACCCATATCCTGCGTTATCTTGGCTTCTGGATGATGCACATAAGGTATTAAAGATTGAAAAAAACCGCGTAGAAAGTCGTTGCCAGGAATAAGAACATTTGGCTGACCTTGATATTTTTGGGATACTTCAATTTGTTCCTCTAAGGCAAACTTCCTGAGCAGATCCTCTTTAAGGCAAATAATAATAGTTTGGTAATTTTCTCCTTCTGGTGGTGTTTTGGTAAGTTCACCAAGTTGATTTTTGCGGATCAGCATCATCTCACCGCCATTCATGGAAATATTTTGACTGGCCGTCTCCAACGTAAAGGAACCCGAAACTTGCAGCACAAGCGTGCTATGCTCAAAAAAGCCTACTTTTTCCTTTCTTAAGGTAGAAAGATAGGAATAAAAGATGACGCCGGGGATGATTTCAGTTGGATTTGTCATGAGGCAAAGGTAATAAAACAGGTGGGGCTAGTATAGCCCCACGTATCATTGTAAACCAAATTATCTTTGTAAATACGTGCTCCCAAGTATGGCACCTTGTGAAAATTCTATGTCTAACATACTCATCTCTTCTAAACTGAACTCGATAGACATGGCCTGTATATTTTCTGGCAGTCGTGATCTGCGACTCATACTCACCAATGGCATAATATGATCTCCCTGGGCATTTACCCATGCAATAGCCAATTGTGTTGGGGTGCATCCTTTTTCTTGTGCCATTTGCTTAAAGACTTCCACTTTCTCCAGGTTCTTGATCAAGTTCACTCCCTGGAAACGAGAAAAGTGATTACGGTAGTCATTAGCCGCTAGTGGTGCTTTCAGCTCTCCAGTTAGCAAGCCTTCGGCAGTATTGGCGAAGGCGACAACGCCAATACCCAATTCTTTCGCTGTAGGAAGCAGATCCTTTTCTATTTGACGATCTGCCAGGGAGTAACCTATTTCTAATGCAGATACAGGATATATTTGATTGGCCTCACGCAATTGAGCCGCTGTTATTTCAGAAACACCAAGGTGACGTACCTTACCTTCTTTGATCAGGTCGGCAACTGTCCCAATAACATCCTCCAGGGGAACGCTGTTGTCTAATCTGCAAGGTTGATAAAGATCAATGGTGTCAATGCCCAGTCGCACCAAAGAGTAGTTAATAAAGTTTTTGATGGCGATAGGACGGAGATCTAATCCAAGCATTTGACCTCCGTAAAAGATAGCGCCAAATTTGACACTGATAAAGGCATCATCCCTCCTGCCCTTAATGGCTTTACCAATGAGCATTTCATTGTGGCCAGCGCCGTAAAAATCTCCAGTATTTAAAAAATTAATTCCGCTATCTAATGCCGCCTGGATGGTTGCTATACTCTCATTTTCATCATTAGTTGGGCTACCCCAAACGGTTGACATCCGCATGCAACCTAATCCGAGTTTAGAAACGAGAGGTCCATTTTCGCCGAGTTTTATTTGTTTAATAGTTTTCATAACAGTTATATAATTGATGTATAAAACAAAGATCAGATATAGTTTTAAAGGGAATTGTCCTTAATAGCTCAATTTACTTGTCTGTACGGCTCACTTCAATAGCGGGTCATTTCTTTGAAAATCGGCTGTAGCATTTTCAGAATCAAATATTTTCCTACAGGCTATCCTTACCATCGTGATTGAAATAAACCCTTATATAAAATTGTTAATAATGGCTCAAATTTCCTTAGGCGCTGCATAGTTTCACCTGGTCAATTATTCATTATATTTGATTTTCTAAAAGATACCCAGAATGGAAATTACAACTATCGAACAATTCTATAAGGAAATCTCCAATTCTGATTCAGGAAATCTTTCTGAGCTATTGCCTAATGGGTTA
>NZ_JAZQPU010000102.1:0-9916 GCF_045628745.1 Pedobacter sp. | reverse complement strand
CTGATGCAGAGAAATGATGAACGTGTATTGGTGGAAGTTTATGAGCGTTACTGGGCAAAAATGATGATCGTTGCCTTCAATCGTTTGGGGAGTCAGGAAGAAGCTGAAGAATGTGTTCAGGATGTTTTTTACAAACTATGGAAAATACGCCATAGTTTTTCCCTTGAAAAAGTCGAACTATCTAACTATTTAACCCGTGCCATACGCAATCAATCGTTTAATATGCTCGACCGCAGGTATCGGGAACGAATTAAATCTGAAAGTTATATTCCTACTGCCGACATTAACTTATTTTCTCCCGAGCGACAGCTGATTTTACGTGAATTACAGGAGCAGATAGACAATTCAATAAATGCATTACCCCCTCAATGTCAGCTTGTTTTTAAACTTAGTCGACAGGAAGGATTTTCAAATAAAGAAATTTCAAAAACACTTAACCTTTCGGAAAACACCGTCAAGTCACACCTTAAAAAAGCAAATAAAGATATCCAGGGCAATCTTGGTGTATTGATTGCCATCCTCCTGTTTTATTCTTTTTTTCAAAAATAAAATAACCGACTCACCCCTACCTTATGTTTTTCTGTCTATGTATATAGAAAAGCAATAGCATGTCCCAACCAACCGAATACATAGAGCATTTAGTATATAAATTTAATACTGGCAACATCACTCCTGATGAACTCCAGATTTTAACGGATTGGTACAATAGTCATGATGACGAATCTGCCGTTATTCCTAGTCAGCACAATGAATCTTTTCAGGAAGTTAAATCAAGAATGCTGAGCACCTTACTGGCTAAACTTGCCGACGAACAACCGAAATCAAAAAAACTGTATCCTCAACTGAAATGGATTGCTGCAGCTGCAGCAGTTCTTCTAATCGCCATGAGTATATGGATGGTACAGCAAAATGAAAAACCTGGGCAAAAAACAGAAGTAGTTAAGACAGCAGTAGAACCCGGGGGAAACAAGGCCACGCTCACCCTTGCCAATGGCAAGAAAATAGCATTAAGCAGCAGCCAGCCAGGAATCATAACCGATGATAAAATCACTTATAGTAACGGCATGCCTGTGGAAGATGCAGCCGTTAATCAATCAGACAATGGCAACCAATTAATTAGTTTGGAAACCCCACGCGGAGGAACTTACAGCATCATTTTACAAGATGGCACAAAAGTTTGGCTTAATGCCGCTTCCACTTTAAAATATCCAATAAAGTTCGATCCTAAAGAACGAGTAGTTGAACTTCAGGGTGAAGCCTATTTTCAGGTGAAATCTATTTATAAGAATAGTGGAGAAAAAGTACCATTTAAAGTCATCAGCAAAGGGCAGCAAGTGGAAGTACTGGGCACACAATTTAACATGTCGGCCTATCCAGAACAAGTGGCCGTAAAGACTACACTTGTGGAAGGGAAAGTTGCGGTCAGTGATCAACAAAACAGGTTCATCCTGATGCCTAATCAACAAGCAGTTACCCTTTCCGGTAAAACACAAATCAAAAACGTCAATGTGAATAATTTTACGGCATGGCGCGACGGAAAATTCAGCTTTGATGGAAAAACCTTTGAAGAAACCATGAATGAAATTGGCCGCTGGTATGATCTGGATATTATTTACGAAAATGGAATTCCCAGCGAAGAACTGGTCGGTGATGCTTTCCGCAACCAGAAAATTAGTCTTGTATTGCGTTTGCTGAATGTGGCACAAATTAATTATAAACTTAATACCACCAATCGTACCCTAACCATAACAGGAAATAAATAGATTCTATCACCTAAACAAGCAACATATGAAATAAACCTTACTCAACCGACCAACTGCCATCATTCCATTAGCGCCTAGCGGAGAACAGTCTACTTAAAAACGCTCTGGCAGCTATTCCATCAACAAACCAACCTAAATTAATGACTAAATCTTACTTAACACGAGTGATGAAAATAATCATGCTCCTACTTTTCGCTGGATTAACAACCGTTAGTGCCTCCAGCTTTTCGCAACAGATCACGTTAAAAGGAAAGAACATTCCTTTTTCTGCAGTAATCGAAGCCATAAGAAACCAAAGTGGCTATACTGTGTTTGGCACAAAGAAACTATTGGCATCCAGTAAACCAGTATCTATAGATGTAAAAAACATACCCTTAAAAGAGTTTATGGAAAAAGTACTCCAGAACCAATCAATAGGATATGAAATCGAAGATAAAACGATCTCGTTATTTGGCACATTACCAGATCCACACACAGAGGTCTCTACTTCTGCTACCGCTCAGCAACAGATCCTGACCGGATTAGTGCGGGATGCTGAGACACGTCTGCCACTTGAGGGTGTCACCGTTCTTTTAAAGGGCAGTAATTTACGTACGCAGACCAATAGTAAAGGAGAATACAGCTTAACTATTCCTGTTACTAGCACTAAACAAATTTTAGTGTTTTCCCATATTGCGATGAAAGCAAAAGAAGTGACCTACCAAAAACAAGTTAAACTTAACATTGAAATGGAACTTAAAGAGGATTCCATGAAGGAGGTAGTTGTTACTGGTATTTTTCAACGGGATCGGGAAGCCTTTACTGGATCTTCTGCCAGATATACGGCACAGGATTTAAAAGTAGTGGGTAACCAAGGAATTTTGCAAAGTTTAAAAACCCTCGATCCTTCATTTGCTATCATCGATAACAATCTTTTTGGATCGGACCCTAACCGCTTACCCGATATTGAAATTAGAGGAAAAAGTAGCGTAATTGGCCTTACAGATGAATATAGTGCCAATCCCAACCAACCCTTATTTATATTGGACGGTTTCGAAACGACTTTGGCTATTATCAGCGATTTGAGTATGGATCGTGTAGAAAGCATCACGGTGTTGAAAGATGCTTCTGCTACTGCTATTTATGGTTCAAAAGCTGCAAATGGTATCGTAGTAATTGAAACGAAGAGACCTACAGCCGGACAGCTCAGGGTGAGTTACAACTTTAACTCAACAGTTAGTTTCGCAGACCTGAGTGACTATAACCTGATGAATGCAGAAGAAAAATTACAGTTTGAGTATTTATCTGGTTTTTATGGCAGACTTAATAAGGATGGAGAACTTATCCTCGGCGCCAACCTTAATAATGAAGCCAGCTATTTTAATCGTTTAAAAGAAGTACGTAGAGGGGTCGATACTTATTGGGCTAATGAGCCACTTCGTACAGCAGTAACACAAAGACATACACTATTTGCAGAGGGAGGTGATGCCAACCTGCGGTACAGTGCCTCCATGAACTATGGCCTTACACCTGGTGTCATGGAGGGTTCAGATCGAAGGGCAACCAATGGAAATATACGATTGTTATACAGAAAGGGCAATTTCTCTGTCAACAACTCCTTGAGTATAGACAATGTACTTTCTAATAAAGAGACTTCTCCGTTTTCCAGCTTTTCGCGTGCCAATCCCTATTATCGTAAATATGATGCATTGGGGAATGTGAATAAGGTTTTAGAAGACTATCGTGCAACGGGGAGTATTGGCAGAGCGCCTATCTATAGTCCGCTTTACGACCAGAGCAATTTAAATATCAATCAACAGGAATCTCAGGGATTTACAAATAACCTGGAAATGGAATGGCGTATACTGGAATCTCTGCGTGCACGTGGGCGTTTTGGTCTCCGTAGTTTAAATACACATGATGAAATTTTCCGCTCCCCATTTAATATAGAGTTTGAGACAATAGATGCGTTAGAAAAAGGGAAATATAGTGAAACCAATGGTAAAAACATGAATTACGACGGTGATTTCAGTTTGACTTTTGGAAAAGTGTTTGCCGAAAAACATACGCTGAACATGGTAGCAGGGATGCGAATGGAACAATCTACCCGGCAGCAAAGTGCTTTCCAGGTCATCGGTTTTACTGATGATGAGTTTTCCAATCCTAATTTCGCTTTGGGGTATCCTGAAGGCAAACGTGCCGATTACCAGGAAGCAAAACGCCGTGGTGCTAGTTTTTTCATGAATACAGGTTATTCATTTGACCAAAGGTTCTTAGTAGATTTCACAATCAGGTCTGATGGGTCATCTATTTACGGATCCGAAAGACGCTTCTCGAATATCTGGTCTACGGGACTGGGTTGGAATATCCACAATGAAGCGTTTATTAAAGAAGGCAATTTAAAATGGATCGATCAACTTCGCTTACGTGGGTCCATAGGAAATCCAGGCAATCAAAATTTCGATGATTACATTTCTATGCGCATTTACCGGTACAATAATGAAAATCGAAATCCTTTTGGTGCCAGTACCCTCATTAATAATATGGGCAACAAAAATTTACAATGGCAAACAACCTTAGACCGCAATATTGGTTTAGATTTGGTTGTACTTAACAACAGATTCCGTATTAATGCAGATTACTTTGTAAAAACTACAGATCCCTTATTGGTTTATGTATCTCTTCCTACCTCCACAGGTATAGAGCGTGTAGCACAAAACATTGGTTCTCAAATTACAAGGGGATTCACCATTACAACAGACTACAGCATCTTCAGAACAAAGCAGCTCAATTGGAGAGTAAATCTCAACATGAGACAGCTAAAGTCTGAGTATCAAAAAATGGGGAATCAGTTATCCAATTTTAATGACGCCAACAAGAGCCGAAACCTGATCAGGTATTATGATGGTGGAAGTCCTTCAGATTTATGGGCAGTTCGGTCACTGGGGATAGACCCAACTACAGGCCGAGAGGTTTTTTTGAATAGAAATAATGAGCAAACTTTCGTACATGATTATAAAGATGAAGTTATTGTAGGTAACAGTGATCCAAACATGGAAGGTGTATTTGGTACCAGCATTTCTTACAAGGGTTTTCTTGCATCGGCCAATATGAGATACCGATTTGGCGGACAAGAATTTATGAAAACATTATATGATAAAGTGGAGAATATTACCGCTACTAATGTTGCCTTAAATCAAGATCGCCGGGCTTTATATGAACGATGGCAACAACCAGGAGACAATGCCCGTTTTAAAGCGATCTCAACAACCGAAGTAACGCCTATATCGTCGCGCTTTGTACAGGATAATAATTCATTGGTTGGTGAATCCTTTTCATTAGGATACGAAAACAGCACTGCGTCCTGGTTAAAATCACTTTATGCATCATCATTCACTGTGAGAGCATATATGAACGATATATTCTACGTATCCACGATCAAAAACGAACGAGGACTTGATTATCCTTTTGCACGTTCGATGTCATTCTCATTAGCAATCCGTTTTTAAAAATTTTTAATATAAAACATGAAAACTATATATAAAATACAGCTTTGCCTTTTATTAAGTTTGTTTTCACTCTCCTGTAATAAGTGGGTAGATGTAAAACCAACTGACCGACTTGGGGAAGATCAGCTCTTTATCAATAAAGAGGGTTACTTAAAAGCATTAAATGGCGTTTATGTAGAAATGACAAATGCTTCACTGTATGGTCAGGAAATGACTACAGGAACTGTAGATGTATTGGCCCAATACTATTATCTAAATGGAACTACGCACAAATACTTTCCTTACACCACTTTTGTTTATACAGATGAGAAAGTTAAAGCCACCTTCAACAATGCGTGGAAAAAAGCTTATGAGCTCATCGCCAACTGTAATGTGATTTTGGAAAAATGTGGTGATGCCCCTAGCGATGCCTTACCAGAACCTTATTATGGATTAATTAAAGGTGAAACCCTCGCGCTGCGGGCACTTTTTCATCTAGACATGCTACGCTTGTTCGGCCCCATTTATTCCGATCAAAACAAAACAAAGCCAGCTATCCCTTATGTCAATAAAACTGGCTTCGAAATTTCTCCATTATTAGGTTCCGAAGAAGTGATGAAGGCAATCACTAATGACCTTCAGGCAGCTTTGTTATTGATGGAGAACACCGACCCTATCAGAACAGAAGGTGTACGCAATGCCAGTAATCCATCTGGCAGTAACGAACTGTATTACCGTCAATACAGATTAAATTACTATGCCACTAAAGCGCTGCTGGCCCGCGCCTATCTATGGCAAGGAAATAAGGCAGAAGCATTGATTCATGCTGAGTCTTTGCTTCAGGAAGTGCAAAAAACAGGTAAGATAGTTTTTCCTTATGTTACAGCTGCCAATGTAAATCATGCAACATTGCCGGATCGTGTATTTTCTACTGAAGTGATGTTCGCCTTGTACGACATCAATCGGGTTGAGATGCACAAAAGAGTTTTTGATGTGAGCCTGAATGTAGCTTCTAAATTATCTTTTACTGGAGAAAACGTTACGGTAACACGTGTGAATGCAACTTATGATGATGCCAATGATTACCGTAGAAAAATCTGGCAAAATGTATCCTCAGGAACGATTACTGCTTTGACCAATATGAAATATGCAGAAGTTGTAAATGGCCCGGGCCGGTACATGATTCCCATGATCCGCCTGTCAGAAGTATTATTAATTGCCGCTGAATGTCATCCTGATCAGGCAACAGGGATGAGCTATTTAAACAAATTACGGACAGCACGCAATGCTGTAGATTTAGTTGCAGCTACACCTGCCGCACGGCTCACCCAAATTGGTAATGAGCACCGGAGAGAAATGCTTGGGGAAGGGCAACAGTTCTTTTTCTATAAAAGAAATTCTTATTTAAATATTCCGAACCACAATACCGTTCCTGGAACACCTGATAAAGCCATGTTACTCAACAATTATATCATTCCATTACCAGAAAGTGAAACCTCACAAAGGCAATAATCTAAATTAAACAACATGAAAAAAATATTAGTTTATATGATCCTTTTTCAATTTGCCATCATCTTTATGGGCTGTGAAAAAGAAATAATGTCCTACGAAGGTAAAGAAGGGGTTTACTTTGGTGTAAGGCACGGCAGTCCAAACAGTGACCAAAATAAATGGCCTTATCAACCCTATAGCAATGTAGAATTTATCCAAATCAAAAAAGATGTAGTTGAGTTTCCCGTGAAAGTTGATATATCAGGTCCTGTTAAAAACTATGACCGCAGTTTCCGGGTAGAAGTAAATCCAGATTCTACCACAGCCATTTTAGGAAAACACTATGAAGCAGTACAGGAGTTCTGGACTGTACGGGCTGGCTCTTCTACAGCTACAATTACTGTTAAAATTATGCGCACGCCCGATTTAGAAGATGAAAATAAAACCTTAGGCTTACGATTGCTTCCTACCAAGGATTTTGTTTTATCCTTCCCGGAATGGAATGCAATACCAGCACTTAATGGCGGTACCATTGTTGCAAAATTCGATGCAAGCCTGCATACCCTAAGAATCAACGACTTCATGGTAACACCTGGACTTTGGTTAGGTTCTCTGCAGGCCGGAAATAAAGAAGGTGGTGCCTTTGGTATATTTACACGTAAAAAAATGGAATTCCTAACCGAATATCTGGGTTTAACCTATGAGGATTTTGCCAGCAGCGAAACTATGCCTTTGGCTAGAGTAGCGCTTATAGGTGCAGACGCTGCAGCGATTTTAATCGAACGTTTCAATGCAAAAAACCCTGTATTGGAAGCGGATGGACGCCTGATGTTTTTCGGTTCAGTACCATGGACCTCAATTGTAGGAGTGCCTTACGTGCCAACTCCTTAATCGGCAGCAAATAGTATAGTTTCAACAAATTTAGAACCACCACATGAAAATACATCATTATACACTTATACTTATATCCCTTCTCTTTGCAGCTTCCTGTAGTAAAGACATAGGCGTTTATGAATACCATGACATTAATGAATTAAAGATTAGCGGCGTTGCAAGTACCATTAACCTAAGACGCACGCTAGATACACTACATCTCAACCCAACAATAGACGCTACTTTAGATGATGGGGACATTAACCGCTATAGTTATGCCTGGGTATTATCATCCGGACCGAAGATATTTGATACCATCGGTCGTGAAAAAAACCTGCATTATCCCATATTATTAAATCCTGGTCCTTATAATCTCTACTATAGGGTATTGGATAAAAAAACCGGGATCAAAGGTATGTCAAACATCACATTAAATGTAAGCACAGCATTTTCACGCGGTTTATTAATCATGGGTGAAGACGAGGAGGGTTATGCAGAAGCAGAGATGCTCTCGATGTTAAATGATACGATACATTTTAAGCATCTTTTATCAGAAAGTGGCTTACCGCGCTTACGTGAGCCCGTTAATTTTTTCCATACTGGTGGCACCTATGACCCTTATATCAAACTTTGGGTAAACACAAAGACACAATCGTATTATTTGGATCGAGTAACTTTAAAAAGTACGCCTGCAAATACTTTCAGCAGATTAATCTACGCTTCAGAGTCCATTGATCAGGCAACACTTCATCCTGTTGTCATTGCCCCTCAAGTGATGCAAGCCAATGGATATAATACTTCATCCGGAGGCTCAAGTTATCGTGTAATTTTAACAAAAGCTGGTGATATCTTTGCCTGCTACCTGGCAATCAATGGTGGGGACTTTTATACTAATCCGGTTAATAAGGCCAGTGATGCACCTAGCGTGCGCCTTGTTGCTGCACCTTACCTCCTGTATCCTATCAACAATATGTCGTCGTTTATGTGGTATGACATTAAAAATCAACGGTTTTTAAATTACACCTCACTTGGCTCAACAAACCCCGCCGCAGTGTTGACAGATAAAGATGATGGTACAGAACCATTTCCCTGGAATCAGGCAAAAACAGGCCGAAAGTTAGTCTATGCCGAAAACACCCGAGCAGTTGAAAGTGGTTATGCCAATGGGATTAGCTTTGCCATTATGAAGAATGCTGCAAATGTGCATTATGTATATAAATTCTATGCCAATGGAAGTGCCCCTGCTAGAATTGGCGCTTACACTATTTCATCCATAGCCACCAACTTTGACAAAGCAGACTTTTATGCATTTTCATCCAACCGTACGGTAATTTTCTATTCAGTAGGCAATAGACTCTATGCTTATGACTACAACCCTGGGAAAGAAAGAGTATATGAATTTCCATCAATCGGTAATGATCCGATCACCATGCTAAAGTTCGATACACAAATAAATTACGCCACCAATAGCTTATATATTGCTACCTATAACAGCTCGACGAAGGGCACTTTACGCCGTTTTATAGTAGGATCCAATCCGAATGTAGTAGAGCTTTTGCCTCAGGAAAACAGCACCTGGACCAACATGGTCAAAATCAAAGACATCAACTGGCGCGGGCTCAATTAACCAATTAAATATAAAAAGATGAACTGCATCCAGATCAAAATGATATTTGCACTTTGCTTAAGTCCCCTGGCCGCCTTTACACAGGCCGGGGATTTTAAGATCGAAGGAAAAGTAAACTCTAAATATAACGGCGCTTTTGTTAAGTTATACATAAGTCAAAATGACAAGCAAACAATAGACAGTTTCCAGGTAAAAAAAGGGATTTTTAAATTTCATGGAAAGGTTTCAGAACCTACACTGGGTACAATAAGCATGAACAAGCCAGGAATGGGTGATCGCATTGCCTTATTTCTCTCTCAAGGAACAGTTAGGGTATCCACAAAGGATTCTTTAAAAAACGCGCTGATTACGGGCACAAAACTAGCTGAAGAACAAGACATCCTTTCGAAATTGATGTCGGATGATGAGCAAAAGCTAAGCACCATGATCCATACGCTAAGTAGTATGCCTAAAGGACCGGAGAAAGAAGCCTATATACAAGATATGATGAAAGCTGTTAAGCAATTAAGTGTAAACAGAGTAAATACTATTCATCAATTTGCGAAGAACCATCCCGATTCCTATGTAACGCTTTATCATTTAGTGAATAATGTTAAAAATAGGTCAAGTTCAAAGAGCACCACACTCCCTTACTTTGAAAACCTAAGTGAAAAATTGAAGGAAACTCCAGTTGGAAAACAGTTTAAGAAAGAATT
>NZ_JAZQPU010000101.1:0-4194 GCF_045628745.1 Pedobacter sp. | reverse complement strand
AGGTAGAGTAGCACTGGAGTTCAAGAGTAAGTCTCCTGCGTTGGACAGCTGTCCACAGCGAAGAGGTGTATGTACACGTGTATATACCACTACCCCTAAAAAACCAAACTCAGCAATGCGTAAAGTTGCCCGTGTACGTTTAACCAATGGTAAAGAGGTGAATGCCTATATTCCAGGTGAAGGTCACAACTTACAAGAGCACTCCATTGTATTGATCCGTGGTGGTCGTGTTAAAGATTTACCAGGAGTACGTTACCACATTATCCGTGGTGCATTAGATACTTCGGGTGTAGCTGGACGTAACCAACGTCGTTCAAAATATGGTACAAAACGCCCTAAGCCAGGACAAGCGGCTGCAGCACCAACAAAAGGTAAAAAGAAATAATTAGGAGGAACAAAAATGAGAAAGTCGAAACCAAAAAAGAGAATTATCCTTCCTGATCCAAAATTTAACGATGTTCAGGTGACCCGTTTTGTAAACAATATGATGTTTGACGGAAAAAAATCTATTGCTTATTCAATTTTTTATGATGCTGTTGAATTGGCAGAAAAAAAAGTTGGTGAAAATGGATTAGAAATATGGAAACGTGCATTAAACAATGTAATGCCTGCAGTAGAGGTTAAATCTCGTCGTGTAGGTGGTGCAAACTTCCAGGTACCAACAGAAGTAAGACCAGACCGTAAAATTGCTTTAGGCATGAAATGGTTAATTTCTTACGCTCGTAAACGTGGTGAAAAAACCATGAAAGAAAAATTAGCAGGTGAAATTGTTTCAGCAGCTAAAGGTGAAGGTGCAGCAGTTAAGAAAAAAGAAGATACGCATAAAATGGCTGAGGCTAACAAAGCGTTCTCTCATTTCCGTTTCTAAATTATAGAATCATAATATAATGTCAAGAGATTTAAAATACACAAGAAACATAGGAATTGCAGCTCACATTGATGCGGGTAAAACCACAACAACAGAGCGTATTCTTTATTATGCTGGTGTTAGTCACAAGATTGGTGAAGTGCACGAAGGTGCAGCAACCATGGACTGGATGGCACAAGAGCAAGAACGTGGTATTACCATTACTTCTGCAGCTACAACTGTAGACTGGAATTACAGAGGTAATAAATACCATGTTAACGTTATTGATACACCGGGTCACGTGGATTTTACTGTAGAGGTAAATCGTTCACTTCGCGTATTAGATGGTTTAGTGTTTTTGTTTTCAGCTGTTGATGGTGTTGAGCCTCAATCTGAAACCAACTGGCGTTTAGCTAATAATTACAGCGTTCCCCGTATCGGTTTTGTTAACAAAATGGACCGTTCAGGTGCTGACTTCTTAAAAGTTGTTGGACAGGTTAAAAGTATGTTAGGTAGCAATGCAGTTCCATTGCAATTGCCAATTGGTGCTGAAGACGGATTCAAAGGTGTTGTTGATTTAATTAACAACCGTGGTATCGTTTGGAATGAGCATGATAAAGGGATGACCTTTACTGAAGTGCCAATTCCAGAAGATATGCTTGATGAGGTTGCTGAGTGGAGAGAGAAATTACTTGAATCTGTAGCTGATTATGATGAGTCTTTGATGGAGAAATTCTTTGAAGCACCAGAATCAATCACAGAAAGAGAAATTTTAGATGCTTTACGTAAAGCAGTTTTAGATGCTAAAATTGTACCTATGGTTTGTGGTTCATCTTTCAAAAACAAAGGTGTACAAACTATGCTTGACTATGTGATGGAATTATTGCCATCACCAATGGACGTAGAAGGTATTACTGGTATTAACCCAAATACAGGTGAAGAAGTTACTCGTACACCAAGTGAAAAAGAGCCTTTTGCAGCTTTAGCATTTAAAATTGCAACAGATCCTTTCGTAGGTCGTTTATGCTTTATCCGTGTTTATTCAGGTAACCTTGAAGCAGGTTCTTACGTGTACAATGCACGTTCTGAGAACAAAGAGCGTATTTCCCGTATCTTCCAAATGCACGCAAACAAGCAAAACCCAATTCCTAATGTAGGTGCTGGTGATATTGCTGCGGTTGTAGGTTTTAAAGATATCAAAACAGGTGATACACTTTGTGATGAGAAAAACCCAATCATTCTTGAATCGATGAACTTCCCTGAGCCAGTTATCGGGTTAGCTATTGAGCCTAAAACTCAAGCTGACGTAGATAAATTAGGTATGGGCTTAGCTAAATTGGCTGAAGAAGATCCTACCTTTAGAGTACAAACTGATCAGGAAACTGGCCAGACTGTTATCTCTGGTATGGGTGAGCTTCACTTAGATATCTTGATTGACCGCTTAAAACGTGAGTTTAAAGTAGAAGTTAACCAAGGTGCTCCTCAAGTTGCTTACAAAGAGGCAATCACAGGTTCAACTCAACACCGTGAGACCTATAAGAAACAAACAGGTGGTCGTGGTAAATTCGCGGACATCCAGGTTATTATATCTCCAATCGATGCTGACTTTGAAAAAGGTGGTTTGCAATTCGTAAACGAAATTGTTGGTGGTTCAATTCCTCGTGAATTTATCCCTTCAGTAGAGAAAGGTTTTGCTTCAGCAATGTCTAACGGTGTTGTTGCAGGTTACCCTCTTCCGGATATGAAAGTACGTTTGATTGATGGTTCATTCCACGCAGTCGATTCAGATGCTTTATCATTTGAGATTGCAGCTCGTTCTGCTTTCCGTGAAGCTTTACCTAAATGTAAACCGGTATTAATGGAGCCAATCATGAAAATTGAAGTGCTTACACCGGAAGAAAACATGGGTGATGTTATGGGTGACTTAAACCGTCGTCGTGGTCAACTGCAAGGTATGGACACACGTAATGGTTCACAAGTAATTAAAGCATTAGTTCCACTTTCTGAAATGTTTGGTTATGTAACGCAGTTACGTACCATTACTTCTGGTCGTGCAACATCTACTATGGAATTTGATCACTATGATCCAGCTCCTAAAAATGTTCAGGAAGAAGTAATTGCAAAAGCAAAAGGTAAAGTTAAGTCGGGAGACTAATTAAAATAAATCGGTTGCCTGTTATTAATAGCTCTAACAGGCAGCCTTAAAACAAATATCATGAGCCAAAGAATCAGAATCAAATTAAAATCTTACGATTATAACTTGGTAGATAAATCTGCTGAGAAAATCGTTAAAACTGTTAAACCTACGGGTGCAGTGGTTAGCGGACCAATTCCGTTGCCAACAGAAAAGAAAATCTTTACTGTTTTGCGTTCACCACACGTGAACAAAAAAGCAAGAGAGCAGTTTCAATTGTGTGCATACAAACGTTTGTTAGACATTTATAGCTCTAACTCTAAAACAGTTGATGCTTTAATGAAACTTGAATTACCTAGCGGTGTTGAAGTAGAAATTAAAGTTTAATGAACTTAGTTCCTTAATGAAAAAGGCCTTTGCATTTGCAGAGGCCTTTTTCATTAATGCTCTTTTTTTAAGGTGTTAACCTGAAGAAGTCAACATCGGCATAACCCTTGGAGGGCATCAAATAAGGGTTCAAACTCACCAAGCCTACTTTGGCTCCAATCCATCAACCATGTCAACCGTAACAACAAGGGGATGGATATTGATGGGTGCCGAAGGTTTATCCTCACCAAAAGTATTATTGACAGTGATGATGCCATTGTATTAAAAAGCACAGGTAAATGGGGCTGTTCAGCTAACAAGATCGCAAACTGGACCGTGAGCAATTTACAAATGGCATTAAATGCGGCACAGAATCTACTGGTGGCTTTAGAAATATCCTGGTCAACAATTGTATCGTAACGCCTTCGAAGAGCAAGGTAGCGCTTATTTTCGACAGAACTAATATTGGCACCCTTTGTTATTTGACAGTAACCTGCAGCCTAAAAAGGTTTATCAGCAGGTGATTGCTTTTTAATTATACAACTTCATACTCAGTTACTGTTAACTTACCCATTGCTAACCCATGGCTAACTTATAGCCTTGTTACGCTAGGGACCTGTTACGGGTTTCGTTCGGGATTTCCGGTAGCAAACCGGTAGCAGGTCCCTACCTGCTCCGGATTTTATCCGCTGTAATAGTTAGCTATAGGTAACTGATCAATTAGCTTTTGGTAACCTTAAGATCAGGAGATGTAAAAAGTACTAAAAAAGAAAAGGGTGTATCATCTAAATAATGGTACACCCTTTTTTAATTCTGGCAAAATTAGCGTCCAGTGCTTCTGTATTCT
>NZ_JAZQPU010000100.1:0-2371 GCF_045628745.1 Pedobacter sp. | reverse complement strand
AACACCTGTATTCGTTTATAGCAATTTTGATAGTGCAGAATTATTTGTGAATGGCAAAAGTCAGGGTATTCAAAAAAAGAATAACGCAAACCCTCAAAGCCGCTATCGTTTAATGTGGATGGACGTTAAATATGAACCAGGGACGCTTAAAGTGGTAGCCTATGATAAAGATGGCAAATCAGCAGCCGAGAAACAGGTGGTAACAGCAGGCAAACCTTATAAACTTGTCCTTGAGGCAGACCGTACAGAAATTACGGCCGATGGTAAAGACATTTCTTTTGTAACGGTAACTGTTGTGGACAAAAACGGCAACACTTGTCCGCTGGCAAATGATCAACTTAAATTCAATGTTACAGGGAACGGCAGTTACCGTGCAGCCTGTAATGGCGATGCCACTTCTTTAGAGCAATTTCATTTGCCTACCATGAAGTTATTTAATGGTAAATTGGTGGTATTGGTGCAGTCGACTGAAAAGGCTGGCACCATGAAACTAACCGTTAATGGTAAAGCGTTAAAAGGAGCGGAGCTTCAGTTAAAATCAACTAATACTGCAGTTAAAGTTCGATAAAACATAATTTTATAATAGGGCTGCGGTTAAAGCAGCCTTGTATAAATGCGCCTTAGGGCGCATTTATACTTTATAGCATTTTCAATAAGTTTAAAGTTGTCCAGTTTTTTAATTTGCCTGTATAATGCCCATTGAAATATTTAATAAATTAAAGTTGTCCAGTGTATCAATTTGCCTGTATATTGACCCTTAAAATAACTAAAAAAAGCATTTACATCATCAAATCCATCATTGTGCGCTAACAGCTGAATTTTATTTAAAGGCAGTTTTTTACCATCAATGATCACATCGGGAGTGGAGTCTTTAACAGTTTCAATACGAATGGTTTGTACATTCAAACATTTCAAGTCAGGGGTAAATTGCCTATAGCTTTCTGCATTTTTACCAATTACAGGTTGAATGGACATCCCTTTTTTCCATGAGTGTGTTTTGTCTGATCTGATGGTATGCAATTTTGGCTTTACGTTGTTGATGCGCGACCTGTCATCCGGGCTTAAATATTGAAGATAATCCGCCGGTTCATTTTCATCAACTTTCAGCCCATTTAAAATGGAAGACCAAATTTTAGCTACAAAATAATTAGGCTTTTTGTCGATGAGGAGTGAAAAGTGTAATTGCATGTTTTTTTCAATAGTAAGCCATGTTGAGCTGATAGCTTTGAAACTAATCGATTTAGATTTTCATAAGTAACGGTTAAAACGAATTCGTAAATTAAGCAACTGCAAAATCATGAAAAGTTTATTTCTTAAATCGTCTGATAAGAAGATCGATTTAGATCCGCTGATGATCCTAGGAACGCTCACAGGCACTGCAAACTTCCACCATTTACAATTTATAAAATAATTACCTATGTATTTCTATTTCATACATCTTTGGCCAGAGTTTACCGGTTACAAAAATCTTTTTAGTAGCTGGATTATAAGCAATCCCGTTAGTTTCTTGAGCATTAGGATTAATCTGTAACACGCTATCTTTAAGGCTAGTTAAATCCAGTTTTCCAATTACATTTCCGTTTGAGGGATCAATTTTAACAATCTCATTCTTCAACCATACATTTGCAAAAATATACCCATCGATATATTCCAATTCATTTAGATTCTGCACCGCATATCCATTTTCTGAGACTGAAATTGATTTAATAGTTTGAAAGTTTTCAGAATCAACATAGGTCAGCAAATGCGTTCCGTCACTCATTATAATGTATTTCCCATCAGTGGTAAGGCCCCAGCCTTCTATATTCTTGTATTTAAATTGGCCCTTTTTGGTGAATGTTGAACTATCATAAACAAAACATAATTGATTCTTATAGGTTAGCTGGAATAGTTTGTCATTTAAAAAAACGATGCCTTCACCGAAATAAGTTGATTTATCAAGACTTACTTTCTCCTCAATTTTCCCATCCTTAATATTTAAAATTCCAATTACAGATTCAGTTTCTGGAAATTCTGCTGGTGATCCGGTACTTTCATAAAGAGCGCCTTTATGGAATACCAAACCTTCGGTGAAAGAATCAGTATCATGTGGAAAGCTGTTGGTTACCGCAAACTTTAATTCAGGGGTTGTCACAACAATTTCTTCCTCTTCAGCAGGACGATTGCCCGTACAAGCAGTCATAAAAATTAAACACACAAATAGAAGTTTTCTCATAAATAAATATCAATAGATGGTTGGTGATTTGCTAATTGAATTGCCTTACAAACTTATCAAACATGGCCTCCATATTGTCAGTCTCAGGGTTATCTTTTAGAATTAAGAACCCTGTGTCGGGGTACTCGCTGTCAAATTCGTAATTGAAACAGGTAA
>NZ_JAZQPU010000099.1:0-12147 GCF_045628745.1 Pedobacter sp. | reverse complement strand
TACGCCGGCATCACTGATCTTCTTCACAGGCATGCCATAATCCTTACAAATCTCTTCTAAAAAGTTTTGAGCAATGACAGGGATATCTTCAATACGTTCCGTTAAATGGGGAACGTGGATGTTGATGACATTTAAACGGTGGTATAAATCCATTCTGAAGTTGCCGTCTTCAATCTCTTTTAACAAGTCTTTGTTGGTTGCGGCAATGACCCTTACGTTAACTTCAAATTCTTTCTCGCCACCTACACGGGTAATTTTATGTTCCTGCAGCGCACGGAGTACTTTTGCCTGTGCAGAAAGACTCATGTCGCCAATTTCATCCAGAAATAAAGTTCCACCATTAGCCAGCTCAAATTTACCAATACGTTGTTTTACGGCAGAGGTAAAAGATCCTTTTTCGTGTCCAAAAAGTTCGCTTTCAATTAGTTCTGAAGGGATGGCGGCACAGTTAACCTCAATAAGAGGGCTGTCGGCACGGTGACTTTTTTCATGCAGCCATCTTGCTACCAATTCCTTACCACTACCGTTAGCGCCAGTTACTAAAACACGGGCTTCAGTAGGGGCAACACGTTCAATAGTTTCTTTAATTTTATTGATCACCTCAGATGCACCAAGGATGTTTCTTGTTTTGCTTGCTTTTCTTTTGAGAACCTTAGTTTCCGTTACTAAATTTCCACGGTCTAAAGCATTCCTTACGGTAATTAACAGGCGATTTAAATCAGGTGGTTTAGAAATAAAATCGAAAGCACCTTTTTTACTGGCTTCAATTGCGGTCTCCACCGTTCCGTGGCCAGAGATCATGATAAAAGGAAGGTCAGGACTATAAGCAAGGGCTTGTTCTAAAACCTCCATGCCGTCCATACGGTTCATTTTGATGTCGCAGAGTACGAGATCATATTTTTTCTTTTTAATCAGTTCTAATCCTTGAACGCCATTATCAATATCATCAACCTCATAGTTTTCGTATTCTAAGATCTCCCTTAAGGTGCTTCTTATCGCCCGCTCGTCATCAATTATTAATAATTTTGCCATAGGTTGTACTAAATATTTTATATGAGGATACTAAGATATTACTATTTACTAATATTTCAGAAAAATTAAAAAATGTAAGCCTATAAGCCGGGTTCTGTATCTCCTTGCGGAGTTTCTATCATTAATCTACTATAAATGTTGCCATTTATCTCTAACGACCTACCCACTAACATCGGACGGGCAGCCCTACATGCGTTAGCCTATTTGGTCTTTCAACTCCCGGGGTTTACCAACGTTCCGGTCGCCCGGAACAGTCCTGAGCTCTTACCTCACGATTTCAACCTTACCTGTGCTTAAAAAGCCATCGGCGGTGTATTTTCTGCGGCACTTTCCATAGTTCAGGTATTCATTCCTGAACCTCTTCCCGTTAGGAAGCGAGATGCCCTGTGTTGCCCGGACTTTCCTCTTATTGCTTTCATATGCGCTGAACAAGTCAGCCATTATTTCAGCATACAAGCGATAGAACGGCTTACATTTTTTTCAAAGGTAGTAAAAACGATTCTATTTGCAGCGATTAAGGTTTGCTGCCACCTCTTCACTGGTGTACATTCCTTGTTTATTGCCGAAAGTGTTGGTGATGTATACAATAAGTTGTGCAATGTCTATGTTGGCCATTTTGGTTTCCGCAGGCATTTTCTCATTGTAAACTTTTCCGGCCACGGTAACAGGGCCCTCCAAGCCATTTTTTATGATGCAGGCCAGCTGTGCTTTATGGTCTTTCATAAAAACGGTATCTGTTAAAGGAGGAGCAAGTTCACCAAGTCCTTCGCCCTTTTCACCATGGCAATTCTGACAATGCTGTATATAAAGGTCTCTGCCATTGGTATAATACATATCTTGCTTCATGCTGTCGGCACTTTGGCAAGAATAGATGATGGTAGTAACCATCACCATATAAATGGCCGTAATGATTGTTTTGCGCATTGCTTATTTTTTATATTCTTCCAAAAGTATAGCAACGTCTTTGCCTAACTGGGCTACCGCTTTGGCATCAGTACCATCGTAAAAACCACGCATGTGCCTGTCCTTATCCACTAAAACCAACCAGCCCTGGTGTATATAACCATCTCTGTTGGTAGAATCTTGCAGCACCGCTACCAAATAACTTTTTTCTGCTATGGTATAAATGTCATCTTTAGTGCCATAAGCAAATTGCCATTTATCGCCATCAACACCTAATTTCTTTGCGTATTTTTTCAATACCGAAGGCTTGTCGTATTTAAAATCTATGGAATGCGACAAAAACATTAAATCAGGATTATCTTTGTACTGGTCATAAATGGTCTTCATATTTCTGTGCATCACCGGACAAATACTGGTGCATGAAGTAAAGAAGAAATCAGCTACGTATATTTTGTTTTTAAATTTGTCATTAGTAATGATTACACTGTCCTGATTTAAAAAACTAAATGGGGTTATAGTTTGATAGACAGAATCAACCTGGGTTGTGCCATCTGCATTTTGAGTTGTTACAGCATCTCTATTGCCATATATAGGCAATTTATGCTCATTCTTGCAGGAAGAAAATGATAATAAGGCGGCGAAAAGCAGGACTGAAATGTTCGGAAACTGTTTAATAGTAATGATGGACATGCTACAAAGGTACATTTCATAAAAAATAAAGTGTAACGTAGCTGTAAATATTTGTTAGTTTTGGCAACAAGAATAGAATATAATTAATGAGAACTAGATATAATGCCGGTATTACAGCTTTAGGAGGCTACGTACCAGACCATATTTTAACCAACCATGCTTTAGAAGAGATGGTTGATACTAATAGTGAGTGGATTGTGTCCCGAACGGGAATTAAAGAAAGACGTATAGTTAACGATGCAAGCATTGCTACTTCAGACCTGGCCGTAAAAGCTGTGGAACGTTTACTGGAGAATGCAAAGCTCAGTCCTGATTTTATAGAATGTGTTATTGTGGCTACATCTACACCAGATTATATTATGGTGTCTACCGCTAGTGTGGTCTGTGAGAAAGCGGGTTTGGTGAATGCCTGGGGTGTAGATTCAAATGCAGCCTGCAGTGGTTTTCTCTATGCTTTAACCTTAGGGGCGAGTTTAATTGAAAGTGGCCGTTATAAAAATGTAATCGTTATTGGGGCAGATAAAAACAGTGCCATCATCAATTATGAAGACCGCAATACCTGTATACTTTTTGGTGATGGGGCCGGAGCAGTTTTACTAGAGGCTACTACAGCTGAAGTAGGATTAATAGACAATGTTTTCAGAACTGACGGCAGCGGCAAAGAGCAACTGATTGTACAAGGTGGAGGTTCTTTAAATCCATCATCTTTAGAAACTGTAAATAACAAGTTAAGCTTCATCAGTCAAAACGGAAGGGTTGTTTTTAAAGCGGCTATTGAAGGAATGACTTCTACCTGTAACGAGGTATTTAAAAGAAATGATATAGGCGCTGAAGATATCGACTGGTTGATTCCACACCAGGCAAACCTAAGGATTATTCAAGCTGTAGGTGACAACCTGAAGATTCCAATTGAAAGGGTAAAAATTAATATAGACCGTTATGGTAATACCACGGCGGCAACCATTCCTTTGTGTCTTTGGGACTTTAAGGATGACTTTAAAGCAGGTGATAAAGTTTTATTAACTGCTTTTGGTGCCGGATTTTCGTGGGGTGCCACGTTTCTGGTATGGGGTAATTTAAGAGGTTAAGGTTAAAAATAATAAAATCTAAACAAAGTTTTCATGACTTTGTTTAGATTTTAACCTAACCCAATAAACATGAAACACAAGATTCTCTTTACCGCTTTAATTGCGGGCGCCTGTACATTTCAGGCCTGTCAAAATGCAAACAAAACTAGCAACGACCCTGATTCTCTAACTACAGGGCTAGTAGATTCTGCCAACCAGGCAATGGAAGATACTGCAGGCATCAATAACAACGACACAGCAAATTTTATTACTCAGGCTGCCATAGGCGGAAAAATGGAGGTTGAGCTTGGCAATCTGGCTCAAAAACAGGCGGCAAGTGCAGCTGTTAAAGAGTTTGGAGCTTTAATGGTTAAAGACCATAGCAAAGCCAATACAGAGTTGAAAATGATTGCAGGCACCAAGAAAGTAGATTTGCCTGATGGTTTTCCTGCTGCTATTCAATCGCACATAGACAGCATGAAAAACATGAAAGGCGCGGACTTTGACAAGCATTACATGACGATGATGGTGCAGGATCATGTAAAAGATATTGCGCTATTTAAAGCGGCTACCGGTAACAGCGATGCTGACATTAGCGGCTTTGCTAAAAAAACATTGCCGGTATTAGAAACGCATCACCAAAAAGCAACGGCAATTCAAAAATCCCTTAAATAGGAGGTAACCATGAAAACCGATGATCCTAAAAAACCAATCACTAATCAGGAAGACACAGCGTTCGAAAACCCTTCGACAGACCCTGGGTTTGAACCTTCTTTTTTAGAAGAGGAGTCTCCATTGGAAGAAGAAAAGGATGAAGACATTAAAAAGTATGAGCCTGGCGATGACCCCTCTTCAGAAATCATTTAAAAAGTTCAAAGCTATATAGGGCATCACTCCAAAAGGCATCAAGGGCAATCATCCGCGGCTTAAAAAATGAAATCAGCGCTGGCCAGTCCGTTTGTTTAAATATACTTACGCTGGCCAGGCTCATGGAAATTCTGCTCACTGTTTTATATTGCTCATTGTGGGCATGTAACTCCCATTTCCAGTCTTCATTCAAATAACCTTTTAACAGCGTTTTATATTCTACAAACTGCTCAAACATCAACTCCTGAATGCCGGGGTCAGGGTGCGACATTTCTATCGCTATATAGGCCTCCCGCTGGTCTACCTGCATTTTAAAATACAGGTGTTTAATCCCTGTTTTGTAATTTATCCAATTTATTTTTTGCCCTTCTGCAGAGAGGTTCAGCGACATGTATTGTCCGAATGCTGTCCAGAATGCTTGTTTGATTGCCGTAGCCTGTTCTTTTGTATACAAGTGTGTTTGAATTAATACATCATAAACGACAAATTTAACAAATTACTTTTACTAGTTTAATTTGGATTAATTCCAAATAATACCAATCTTTGCATCAAATTATACTAATGCAAAATTCAACGATAGACATTTCAACTCCTTGGGCCGAAGTATTCAGTACTAAAAATGGCAGCATATACCAAAGTGACAGCGAAGGCTGCTGGTATATTGATTTTAGCGGCAAAGTTGCCCGTTTTGATTATCGCTGCCTGTTAAAATTAAAAAAAGCAATATATAACCTTAATATAGAGGCTTTATTGTTAAATAGCAAAAAATCTGCTGATCTTGAAATCGTATTTATTTGCGCTTGCGATCATTGTTATATCCTTGATTTAATGGAAATCATTGCATTTAAAGAATTACTGGAAGGTACCTTTGTGATGTTAAGTCTCAACCATATCATCCATGATTGCTTATATCGCATACCTGCTTAACTGTTATTAGACTCTTTCCATATAGCAATTATTTAGTGCTGAAAGTAATTAATAGCATTATTTTTGATTAATCAATCAAAATACTAAATCCAATTGTTATGAAAGACATCATTCGTATTAAGAGCCTAATTTCTGCTGACGTAGAGATGCTTTTAAACCAACAAATAAAAAAAGAAGCGCATTCATCATCAGTATACTTATCTATGGCCTCATGGTGTGACCGCAATGGCTTCGATTATTCTGCAGATTACTTTTTTAAACAAGCAGAAGAGGAACGTTTACATCAGTTGAAATTTTTCAAGTACTTGTTAGATATGGGTGGTGCTGCTGCTTCTCCGGAAATTACAAATATCAAAAATGAATATAATGGTTTCCGCGAAGTTTTTGAAGAAGCGCTGGAAATGGAAGTTAACATTACCCAGTCTATAAAAAATATTGCTGCTCGTTGTCATAAAGAACAAGATTATGTGACCATAGAGTTTTTAAACTGGTTCTTTAAAGAACAAAGAGAAGAAGAGTACAAAGCAAGAAGAGCGCTAGAATTGTTTGACGTGATTGGTGAAGAAGGAACCGGCAGATGGGAAATTGATAAACATGTTGGAAAAATTCATTATTCCAGCGAAGACTAAAACCAGTTAAAACCTGGTTTAATATAAATATAAAGGACCAGGGAAAGTGGGTAAAAAATTAGATTCAGAGAAAAAAAGCAGTAAAAAAGACGATAAGCCTAAGAAGAAAAAGACTTGCTGCGAGAAGTATAAAAAGGGAAAAAGGTGTAAAAACTGCCCTCTTGCATAATTTATTTTTTTTAGGAAAGCAGTTTTTATAAAAACTTTTTATGGCTTTTCTTTATTTCACTTAAGGATTTAAATTTTAAAACTATTCTTATGGAAAATAAAGAAACACCAGCACATCATGCCGGCGATGAAAAGATTGGCAATGAAGAAGAAGAGAAAAAGCAAAACGCCGATAAAAGCGATTTAAAATTAAAAGGCCTGGATGACAAACGTCCGGCAGATGAAGACCTGCCAAAAGGCTGGACGCCAGATTCAGATACCAGCCGCGGTCCTGAAGACCTGAAATAATTTAATTATCAACAAAAAGAGCCTGACCATCAACGATGATCAGGCTCTTTTTGTATCACAGTATACCATAAAACCATTTATTTTTGAGTAGTAGACGCTAAACGTAAAAAGTACGGGGCAAGCGTCCCGTATATACCCTTGATTTTCAAATAACCGTTCGTTTCTTTAAACCTTTTTATGCGCTAACTCCTTATTAGTAAAGTTATTTAACAATTAAGGAGCGCTAATAATAGCTTAAAATTGAAGAAAATGAAAAAATTAAATAGCAGCTTTCTTGTCCTTTGCCTGTTGATTTTTATAGGCTGTGGATCTAATGAAAGTCCCGAACAACAAACGGATAGCACAGTAGCCGATACCATGGCTACAGATAGTTTAGCAGCCGACAAAACCGAGGCCACACCACAGGCTTCCGGCGACACTTCGCAGGCTGCTTTTCCGTCATCAAGGAAATCAAATACACAATAAATATTCTAAAAACAGGCATATGAAAAATTTAATTGATGCAAATGACGAAGTAATCGAGCTGCTTTTCGAAAGTCATCACATTGACCCTGATCCACCTGAAGAAGAGGATGAGGATGAAGATGAAGATCAAGACTTGCAGCAAGATCCTGATCGTGATAACGATGAAGGTTTGGGGCAGGGAATGGGCGAAGATGAATAAAAATTAAAAACACATGCTGAGCACTTTAACCCGGCCAAAACTCCGTGTCTTTACCTGGCACATTCATGGAAGTTACCTTTATTACCTTTCTCAGGGGAATTATGATCTTTATATTCCTGTAAATGAAAAAAAAACAGAAGGGTACTATGGAAGGGGTGAAACCTTTCCCTTTGGAGATAACGTAATAGAAATTGCTGCTGCACAGGTTAAAGATATGGAGTTTGACCTTATACTTTTTCAAACGGAACAGAATTTTTTTCAGGACCAGTTTGATCTTCTTTCTGAAAGTCAAAGAAAACTGCCGAGGGTTTTTCTGGAGCATGATCCACCTTGGGAACACCCGACAAATACCAGGCATCCCTTAAACGATCAAGATGTAATTCTGGTGCATGTTACTCATTTTAATAAACTGATGTGGGATAACCACCATTTAATTTCAAGGGTAATTAGCCACGGGGTAACGGAACCTACCGTCAGTTATTCTGGAAAGTTGAATCGCGGTCTGGTAGTCATCAATAACCTGCCTACCCGCGGCCGTTTATTGGGCTTTGATTTATTTAATGAGATTCGTAAAGAAGTGCCCTTAGATTTGGTAGGCATGGGTGCTGAGGCTTACGGAATTGGGGAAGTGCTTCATCCTGACCTTCCCGCTTTTATGAGCGAATACAGGTTTTTTTTCAACCCTATCAGGTATACAAGTCTGGGGCTTGCGGTGTGCGAAGCTATGGCGCTGGGCATGCCCGTTGTAGGATTGGCAACTACTGAATTGTCGGTCATCATTAAGGATGGATACTCCGGCTATATCCATACTGATATAGGTTACCTGGTAGAAAAGATGAAACACTTGTTAAGTGACCATGGTGCTGCGCTAGAAATGAGCAAAAACGCCAAAGAAACAGCTGTAGAACATTTCAATATTGTACGTTTTGTGCAACAATGGGAAGCGCTTTTCCATCATGTTATTGATGGTGATTATAAATCCCCCTTTACTAAAATACAACCTTAAAAGGCTACAGCAAAAATTAAAGATCATGAAAACTAAAATAGCATTGATTAGTGAACATGCTTCTCCATTGGCTTCTTTAGGGGGCGCAGATGCGGGAGGACAAAACGTTTATGTGGGAGAGCTAGCCAAACAATTGGCCCAAATGGGCTATGAAATTGACGTTTATACACGGTGGGAGCAAGCCCAGCTTCCAAAAGTGATGTGTTATGTGCCTGGTGTGAGGGTAATACATGTTCAAGCAGGACCAATAGTGCAGGTGCCCAAGGAAGAAATTCTATGTTTTATGGATGACTTTAAACAAGACATGCTCAGTTTTATTGAAAACGAGCAGTTAACCTATAAGTTAATCCATGCAAACTTTTTTATGTCGGGATGGGTGGCAATGAAATTAAAGGAACAGCTGGGTATTCCTTTTGTCATCACTTTCCATGCTTTGGGTCATGTGAGGCGTATCCACCAGAAAGAGCAGGATCATTTTCCTGCAGAAAGATCAAGCATAGAAGAGGAGATTGTGCAACAGGCGGATCGCATTATTGCTGAATGTCCACAAGACTTTGAAGATCTTCAAACCTATTACCATGCCGATGCTTCAAAATTAGCTGTCATTCCTTGTGGTTTTAACCCGGCAGAGTTTTTTCCTATCGACCAAAAGGCTTCTAAGCGTCGTTTAAAGATCAATAAAGATGATTTCTTATTGCTGCAGTTAGGACGTATGGTGCCTAGAAAGGGCATAGACAATGTCATCAAAGCTTTGCCTTTTCTGCAGGGGAAGGGCAAAGTAGTACGCCTGGTGATTGTTGGTGGAGAAGATGGAGACCAGGAAAAAGATAGTGAGGTTAGCCGGCTACAATCTTTGGTGAGCAGTTTGAAGCTGGAGAAGCAGGTTGTTTTTGCTGGTCGTAAAGATCGTAACCAATTGCGCTATTATTATGATGCAGCAGATGTATTTATCACTACGCCATGGTATGAACCTTTTGGAATTACGCCCCTGGAGGCCATGGCATGTGGCACACCTGTTATTGGTGCTGCAGTAGGAGGCATTAAACATACCGTCATAGATGGAAAAACAGGTTTTTTGGTGCCTCCACATGCGCCGGATCAGCTGGCCAAGAAAATCTCGCTGCTCCTCAATAACCGCGAATTAATGGAGAAGATGGGGAAAAATGCACTTGAACATGTTCATCAGTATTTTACCTGGCAAAAGGTTGCTGAAAAAATGAATGCGCTTTATGTGAATGTATTGGTCGACGAACAGTGCAACATACAGAAGGAGTGGAAAAAGATAGAAAGTGCTTTTGAAGATGCAGCACAGACCTTTCAACATGCTGCTGCGTTTTTAACCAGACAGGTGGCAGAAGCAGCGGCCACCATGAGCAAGGCCCTTAAAAATGGAGGGAAGATTTTGGTCTGTGGCAATGGTGGCAGTGCCGCCGAAAGTCAGCATTTTGCCGCTGAACTGACAGGAAGGTTTGAAATTCCCTTTCGCAAGGCCTTGCCTGTACTTTCCCTCACTGCCGATTCTGCTATTTTAACCGCCTGGTCTAACGATTTTGGCTTTGAAGAGGTTTTTGCACGACAAGTTCAGGCTTTTGGTATGCCCGGCGATGTATTGCTCTGCTTGAGTACTAGTGGCAACTCGCCTAACATTAGCAATGCCATTAAAATGGGGGTCAAGCAAAAAATGGTCTGCATCAATATGCTGGGCAAAGATGGAGGCGAGGCCGCTAAATTAGGGCATTTAAATTTGATAGTGCCTTCTTTTAGTACCCAAAGGATACAGGAAGTTCATTTACACCTTGTCCACCTCCTTTGTGGTCTAATTGAAAACCGTTTGTTTGGTGCACAAAGCAGTCCGGCTATAGAGAAGTCTGCTACTATCCCCTTTAGGATCATTAATGGAAATGCTGCGATGGCCTATAATCAAAAGATAAGGCATAACTATGGCAGCTAAACGTGCAATATTTTTAGATAAAGATGGAACGTTAATTCCTGATGTTCCTTATAATGTTGACCCTGCTAAGATTTCCCTCTCTGCAGAGGCTGTAGAAGGATTGCAAAAATTGCAACAGTCGGGATTTTTGCTGTTCGTTATTTCTAACCAGGCTGGTGTAGCAATGGGGTACTTTAAGGAAACAGCACTGCAACCTGTTGAAGTAAAATTACAATCTTTAATGGGGGCAAACAACCTGCATTTGAGTGGCTTTTATTGGTGTCCTCATCACCCTGAAGCCTTATTATCTTCTTATAGGATAGATTGTAATTGTCGCAAACCCAAACCTGGTTTAATTCAAAAAGCAGCTGCAGCACATGGTATTGACCTGTCGCAATCATGGATGATAGGTGACATTCTTAACGATATAGAAGCCAGTCACCGTGCGGGATGCCGTGCAGTACTTATTGAAAACGGCAATGAAACGGAATGGAAAATGAATGAACTGCGCTTACCAGATGTAATTGCAAATAACATTAACCAGGCGGCCGACAATATTTTAAACCTTAATAAATTTCAGCATTATGGAATATCTTCAACTGACGGAGCAATTTAAGAAATATAAAGTACTGGTAATCGGCGATTTTATAGTGGATGCTTACTTTAATGGCAGCTGCAACAGGGTGGCACCAGAGGCCCCTGTGCCGGTGGTAGACGTTAACCATAAATGTTATTGTTTAGGAGGGGCAGCAAATGTGGCTGCTAATTTAAAGGCGCTTGGGGCATCAGTGCGCTTTTGTTCAGTGACAGGTAAAGATGAAAGTGCTGAAAAGGGTGTACAATTATTGAAGGACGCCGGACTTACAGCCGAGCTTCTGCTTAAAGATGAGGGGCGACAAACATTATTGAAAACCCGTATCACCACACCTGCACAAACCTTGCTGCGCTATGATGAAGGTAGCACCACTGTGCTCACTGAAAATACATTGGCAAAGTTACTTGATAATATCAGAGGAGCCTATGCAACATGTGATGCCGTTTTAATTGCAGATTATCAAAAAGGAGTCATCAACACGGAGGTCATCAATTTGTTGGTGGAATTGAAAAGGGAAAAAGCGAAGCTCATTGCTGTAGATTCCAAGCGATTAAATGAATTTTCAGCATTGGAACCTTCACTCACTAAACCCAATTACGAAGAAGCGATTAAGATAGTCGGATTGCCTTATCAAAGCGCTGGTCGTGTGCAGCAATTACAGCAAGCCGGTCCAACACTATTTGCGCAAACCAAAGCAGCTGTTACCGCTGTTACGCTCGACGAAGAAGGTTCACTGCTCTTTAAAGGTTCAGAACTTTTATTCCATGTAAAAGCACCTGTAGCTGGCAAAAATCAGGTGAGTGGGGCAGGCGATACTTATATCAGTGCCTGTTTATTGGCCCTGTGTGCTAAAGCGGATGTACAGTACATGGCAGATTTGGGTACTTCGGCCGCTGCTATTGCCATCGGAAAAGAACATACAGCACTTTGTTACCTGGAGGAATTATCGGGATCATGCCTTCCTGTGGCAAAACATATTTCCAGCCAGACATCGCTGAAAAGCAGCTGTGCCTGGTATAAAAGCCAGGGTAAAAGAATTGTGTTTACCAATGGCTGTTTTGATATTTTACACAGTGGCCATGTGAGTTACCTCAACCAGGCAAAAGCCATGGGTGATATACTAATTGTAGGTTTAAATACAGATGAAAGCATTAAAAGACTTAAAGGAAGCAGTCGCCCGGTAAACTCTCTTGCCAACAGGATCCAGGTACTTGCTGCACTGAGTTGTGTAGACCATATTGTTACTTTTGGCAGTAAAAAAGATGATACGCCTATAGAGCTGATAAAAATGGTTCAACCACAGCTGTTTGTCAAGGGTGGCGATTATAAAAATACGCAGCTGCCAGAAGCGGCTATCTTGAATAAGCTAGGTTGTGAAATT
>NZ_JAZQPU010000098.1:0-31754 GCF_045628745.1 Pedobacter sp. | reverse complement strand
GCGCCCTTAAATTGCATTTGTTATTCATTTGGACAATCAAGTTAATACAACTATATTCCAATAACAAAAAATAATAAGCAGGCAGATTAGTTTAAGAAAACTGAATCAATACAGCGTTTTTTTCAACTTTATCTCCTTTAGTAACAGAGATGGCTTTGACGATGCCTGTACTGGTAGATTTAATGATATTCTCCATTTTCATCGCTTCCAGAATCACCAGGTTGTCTCCTTTATGGACCTCCTGCCCTACTGTAACCAAAATATTTAACACGAGGCCAGGCATTGGTGCTTTGCTATCTCTCAACTGCTGTGTTTGCAGGTTATCCATGCCCAATTGTTTTAACAACAAGTCATATTGATCTTCTACAGCAACAGTATAAAGATTGCCATTTACCTTTACCGTAACGGTTTTCTCTTCAGGCTGATGTTCGATAATTTCAACGTTGTAAGATTGATCTTTATAGATGACATGAGAATGCCCATTGCTTAACGTAACGGCATCAACATTTACAATTTCCTTGTTGACCTTTAATTGGTTGTTGTCGACTTGGATCTCAAACTGATGTTGATCATTAACTTTTACCTGGAACATATGCTATTTAAGGGTTAGGTTACCTGTTTAAGTAATTCAATTCAAAGCAGGCAGCAAGTGCTGCTGTTTCTGTTCTCAACCTGTTTTCGCCTAAGGTTACAGGAAGAAAGCCTTTGGCTAAGGCTAGAGCAATTTCATTGGGACTAAAGTCTCCTTCAGGACCAATTAAAATAAGGTAGCGTTGCTGCGGTACAATCATCTCTTTGATGCTTTTGCGAGGTTGGCCGTCTTCGCAATGCGCAATCAGGTTGGTACCTTCATGTGGTAGCTTCAGAAAATCGGTTAGGGAAGTAGCGGGATTTAATACAGGATGGTAGGCCTGCAGACTTTGTTTTACCGCCGAGGTGATGACTTTGAACAAGCGATCTTCTTTGATGATCTTTCGCTCCGACCTTTCGCAAATAAGGGGTGTAATTTCATCGATGCCAATTTCAGTGGCCTTTTCTAAGAACCACTCTAAACGGTCGATATTTTTAGTAGGCGCAACCGCAATATGAATATGGTGGTTGCGCTTATGATATTCTTGTTGTGCCTTGATGACATGTAGCGTCACATGCTTTTTGCCGGAGCTAGTAATTTCAGCTTCATAGAAGCCGCCTTTGCCGTCTACCAGAAATACATGGTTGCCGGCAACTAAACGTAAAACTTTGTTACAATGCCTGCTTTCTTCCTCATTTAAAGTATAGTCTTCGGTTTCAAGATCAGGCGTATAAAAAACATGCATAAAAGGACGGATTAATGTATGTCGACCGCTTCTTCTTTTGGAATAACAAGCTCCAGTTTAATGGTCTCAATATTCTGCTCTGTTTTTTTCAGAATGGTAAAAAGGTAACCATAACATTCTTCACTATCACCTACTTCAGGAATCTTTCCAAAGGCTTGAGAAACTAATCCACCAACGGTATCAAAGTCCTGGTCTTCAGGAAGGTCATGCGGCAAATGCTCATTTACATCGTAAACAGTAGCATAGGCATTAATGATAAACTCATTTTCAGAGATCTTTTCTACAATAGGTTTTTCCTCGTCGTACTCATCCTGAATTTCACCAACAATTTCTTCCACAATGTCTTCCAGGGTAACCATACCTGCAGTACCACCAAATTCATCGATAACGATGGCAATCTGGATACGTTTCTGCTGAAGTTCACTCAAAAGATCATTGATTTTCTTGGTTTCAGGAACAAAGTAAGGTTTACGGATGATATCATTTAAAGTCCATTCTTTTTTGCTCGCTAAAAGCGGCAAAACATCTTTGGCATGGATGATACCGATGATTTTATCAATCACTTCATCATAAACCGGAAAACGGGAATAACCTTCAGAGATAATTTTCTGAATAACCTCTTCCCCCGTGGTAGCAAGCTCAATTCCAGAAATTTTAGTTCTGGGCACCATGATGTTTTTAACGATGCGTTCGTTGAAGTCAAAAACATTTTTGATCAGTTCGTGCTCATTGGTATCAAGGGCGCCACTTTCTTTACCTTGATCTAACAAGTAATAGAGTTCTTCTGTACTGTGAACACCTTCATGCGAACCAATGGTACTTACACCAATAAGCTTTAGCAAAATATTAGCGAAGCCGTTTAATAACCATATAAAAGGTTTAAAAACAACATAAAACACTTGTAATGGCAAAGCAATGAATAGCGTTGTAGCAACAGGGCGTTGTATAGCAATTGACTTAGGTGCAAGCTCACCAAACACAATATGCATTACAGTAATAAAACTGAAAGCTATGATTGGAGATGCAGTGCTGGAAAAAGAATCAATAAATTGAGGTGTAGAGCCTAACGACGTTAAGAGGTTGTGTAAAATATGTTCCATAACAGACTCTCCAACCCAGCCTAATCCAAGTGACGCCAAAGTAATACCTAGCTGCGTTGCAGCAAGGTATCCATCCAAGTGCTGGGTAATAAATTTCGCAATATTTGCGACTCTACTACCGGATTTAGCTTGAATTTCTATTTGTGATGCCCGGACTTTTACAATTGCAAACTCTGCTGCAACGAAAAACCCGTTCAGTATCACTAAGAAAAAGGTTAAAAATATCTGAAAGGCCATTAAGCGTTGTTTCTAAATAATTTGTCGTAGAGGTCTATACTTTCCTGTATTACCGCATGTGCAAAAGTTACGCCCATTAAGTTTTCAATGGTTACATTTTTATTCTCCAATGCTTTATAATCCTGGAAGAACCTTACGATTTCTTTCATGGTATGTGGCGGAAGTTCAGAAATGTCATTGATATAATTAACAGATTGATCATTTTTAGCCACAGCAATAATTTTATCATCTTGCTCACCATTATCTACCATGTGCATTACACCAATAACTTTCGCCTCAACGATAGATAAAGGATAAACATCTACAGAGCATAAAACCAGGATATCAAGGGGGTCATTATCATCGCAATAGGTTTGTGGAATAAAGCCATAATTGGCAGGATACATTACCGAAGAGAATAATACACGATCTAATTTAATTAAATTAGATTCTTTATCGATTTCGTACTTCGCTTTAGATCCTTTTGGAATTTCAATGATTGCGTTTACAAATTCAGGCAATGTGTTGCCAGGAGAAACACTATGCCACGGGTGGTGATCGTCTTTAGTCATTTTTATGATTCATTGTTTATTTTATGGTCTTTTTTGTCGGTACTACTTTCCTTTTGACAAATGCAATGATCAAAGGGATAGTGGTAATGACAATGAAACCAGTAATTATGTAAAATAGATAGTCGTTAATTTCCTTTTCAAATCTCTTACCTAAAAAATAACCAAGCAAAGTTAAGGATGTGATCCATAAAAATCCGCCAGTTATGTTATAAAGCGCAAACTTTTTAAAGTCCAATTTTACTACACCAGCAAAAATCGGCGCAAAAGTTCGTACAATAGGTACAAATCTACCCATAATCAAAGCAAAAGCTCCTTGTTTATTGTAATAATCTTCGGCTGCCTTTAAATATTTCTTTTTAAAGAAGAAAGTATCTTTTCTTTGATAGAGGACAGGCCCTGTTTTACGGCCAAACCAGTATCCGGTAAAGTTGCCTGAGATAGCAGCAATAATTAAACCAAATACTAGTACATAAATGTTGACATCAAGTTTTCCTGTAGCAACGAACATTCCCGCCAAAAAAAGCAGGTAGTCCCCAGGAAGGAAAAACCCGAAAAATAAGCCCGTCTCTGCAAATATGACGAACATAACTACATAAAAACCACCTTCTTTAAGTAATTTCTCAGGATCAATAAAGTGCTGTAATGAATTCCAGAATTCGTGCATAACTCAATTATTCCTAAAACTACAAATAATTATTTATAGAAGACGTTTATATCAAATTTAATATCAGGGCAGGATAAACACCTAGAACGATGGTAATGACAAACGATAAGCCTAATACAACTTTGTAAAGTACAGGCATATCCAGCGCAGTTTCAGCACCATCTTTAAAGTACATGGCCACAATTACCCTAAAGTAATAGTAGAAGCCTACCAGTGCATTTAAAATAGCAAAGCCTACCAGGTAAACATGGTAGCTACCCATTACATTTAGAAACATCAGGTATTTGCCTATAAAACCTGCCGTCAATGGTATCCCGGCAAGGGACATCATGGCAACAGTAAGTACAAGCGCCGTGAAAGGATTCTTTTTAGCTAAACCATTATAGCTTTCGAACTGGTCTGACCCTGTTTTTTGTTTCACTAAAATCAATACCGCAAAAGCAGAGATACTTGCAAAAGCATAAGCAGCAGCGTAAATAAATGCGCTGTTATTTGAATCTGCACTAAGGGTGATCAGGGCGAATAACAGGTAACCTACATGAGAAATACTGGAGTAAGCCAGCATTCTTTTGAAGTTTTTCTGGAATAAGGCCGTTACATTACCTACTACTAAGGTTAGGCATGATAACACCATTAGCGGTGGCATCCAAAAGTCGTGTAAAGGTGCAAATGTACCTGCAAATAAACGTAAGATAGCTGCTAAACCAGCAACTTTAACTACGGTAGACATGAAAGTAGTCATAAGTGTTGGTGCACCTTCGTACACATCAGGAATCCAGAAGTGGAAGGGTGCAGCACCTAATTTAAAACAAAGGCCAATCAGCAATAAGATTACACCAGGATAAAATATAGGAGATACCGATTGGTAGTGATTTACCAGGTATTGGTGAATGACAGTAAGGTCAAATGAGCCTGTAGCACCATAGATTAAGGTAATACCGAATAAAAGGAAACCTGTAGAGAAAGAACCCATTAATAGGTATTTCAATGATGCCTCATTAGAGGCCAGGTTGTTTTTGCGGATACCAGCAAGGATATATAAACTTACAGACATGATTTCGATGCCGATAAACAGCATAGACATGTTTTTGTAAGAAGTCATCATGACAATACCCACTAATGCAAAAAGCATCAGGGTAAGGTATTCAGCAATGTTCTCACTGTTTTTACTGAAATAATTCTGGGTAAGTAATAAGATAAAGAAAGTACCTACAATAGCCAGTCCTGAAAATGCCAGGGCAAAGTTGTCCATCTCCATCATGCCATAGTGCACCTGATTGGTGTTCCAGGAGGTGATGACAAATACTAAGGAAGTAAGCAGACCAATAAGGGAAATAGGTAATAATGCTTTTTTAGCTTTAAACAAACCTGCATAAAGCACTACTAAAGCTGTAACCGCAATTGTTATAATGATATTCATTTCCTTAGTTTACCGATGTTAATTTTAGATTTACCTGTTCAATTAATTGTTGTACTGCTGCTTCAGATAAGTGAAGGATAGGTTTAGGATAAACCCCAAGTACAATGATTAAAGCACAAATGATATATAATACGACTTTCTCAGATCCTTTGATGTCTGTGAAAGTTGAAGTCAATTTATTAGTTTCACCCAACATGATGTTTTGATACATTCTCAGCATATAAACAGCACCAAAAATAATGGTTAAGCCTGCAAAAGCAACAGCCCAGATATTGTACTGGAATACACCAACCATCAATAGAAACTCCCCAATGAAACCATTAGTTCCAGGTAAAGCGATGGTACCAAAAACGATAATCAGGAAGGTAATAGCCAATTGAGGGGCTACTTTTGCCAAACCGCCCATGTCAGCAATTTGATTTGTTTTTAGCCTGCTGAAAATGATATCAAGCACAAAGAACAACCCAACTACATTGATACCGTGACTTAACATCTGCATCATGGCACCTTGTATCCCTTGTGTATTTAAAGCAAAAATACCGGCAGCGATTAAACCAACGTGAGCAATAGAAGAATAAGCGACTAACCTTTTAGCATTTCTTTGTTTAAAAGCAATGATAGAAGCATAGAGAATACCGATAATAGATAAAACCATGGCCGTAGCACTCCAGTCCATTACGCCGGTAGGTACGACAGGTAATAACCACCTGATCACTCCATAAATACCCATCTTCAACATGATACCCGCTAATAACATTGTTCCTGTAGCAGGCGCTTCTGTATAGGTATCTGGTTGCCATGTATGGAAAGGAAAGATTGGCATTTTAATAGCAAAGGCAATGAAGAAAGCCCAGAAAACCCATCCCTGCTGAACAGCATCAAGGTTAAGGTTATAAAAAGCCTGTATGTCAAAGTTATTTGCTGGATTTTGTAAATAAAGATAGATGATACCCATCAACATGAATAAGGATCCTCCAATGGTATAAACAAAAAACTTCATGTTTACCCTTACGCGATCTTTACCGCCCCAGATGGCACAGATAAAGTAGATTGGAATTAAGGCTGCTTCCCATCCGATATAGAATAAAAAGGCATCCATTGCTGTAAATACAACAAGCAAGCCTGCTTGCATAAACAAGATCAAGGCATAGAAGGAATGTTGTTTTTTATAATCATGCTGGTAGCTGGCTACGATGATAATAGGCATCAGTACATTCGTTAGCAACACCGTGATTAAGCTGATTCCATCAATACCGGCATGGAAATTAATGCCCAGGTGCTGGATCCATGGATAGTTGACCATGAACTGTGTACTTGCGTCTGGCCTGAAATTGCCAACGATAACAAAAGTTAAGGCTAGTGATACCAGCGCAGAAATTAAAGCTACGTATTTTGCTGCCTTACCGGAAAATGCGGTAATTAAAGCACCAGCCAGCGGTAGAACGATAAGAAGAATTAAAAGTTGTTCCATTATGTTTCTTTGGACGATCTTTTATATAGATAAATAAGTATACAATAACAAAGAGATGATTCCTACAACCATCATTAAAATGTAGAAGCCCACGTTTCCCGTTTGTAATAAACGGACACCTTTACTAGCTTCTGAAGTTCCCCAGCCTAGGCCGTTTACTATTCCATCGACAATTTTCGTATCGACAACTTTATAAAAGAAAGTAGAAAAAGCATCTAATGGTCTTCTGATGATCATGTCGTAGATTTCATCAACGTAGAACTTGTGGTAAGACAAGCTTGCCAATGCCGTTCTTTTACCTTCATCAGCGACAGGTACATGACCGTTTTTGTTATATTTTTGATAAGCAAAACCAATAGCAATCAATACGCCTACTACTGACACAGCCATCAACATGTATTCTGTTGCGTGATCAGGTGCTTCAGCATGGTGTTTAATGACTGGCGATAACCAGTGCGATAACCAATGACTTCCACCTAATACTTCTGGAATACCAATGATACCACCAATAGCAGATAATACAGCAAGAACAATTAATGGAATAGTCATGCTCTTTGGAGATTCATGAATTTTCTCTTCTGCATGGTGCGAACCTCTGTAAGTTCCGTAGAAAGTAAGGTACAACATTCTGAACATATAAAAGGCAGTAAGGAAAGCTACAAAAACAGCGATAGCCCAAACTACTTTATTGTATTCGAAAGCATGTGCAAGGATTTCATCTTTAGAGAAGAAGCCTGAGAATGGCGGCAAGCCAGAGATGGCAATTGTACCAACCAACATGGTAATAAAAGTAACGGGAAGTTTTTTACGTAAACCACCCATATGACGCATGTCTTGTTCATGGTGCATGGCATGGATCACCGATCCAGCACATAAGAAAAGTAATGCTTTAAAGAAGGCGTGAGTGATTACATGGAAAAAAGCACCATCATAAGCACCTACTCCCAGGCCAATAAACATATAGCCTAATTGCGAGACTGTAGAATAGGCGAGTACCTTTTTAATATCAGTTTGCGTCAAGGCAATTAAGGCACCCAACACAGCGGTTGCTAAACCAACAATAGTAATGATATGTTGAACAACAGGCGCAAGGTCAAAAAGCACATTTGAACGTGCAATCATATATACACCTGCAGTAACCATGGTTGCAGCATGGATCAATGCAGAAACAGGCGTTGGACCTGCCATGGCATCTGGTAACCAGGTAAACAACGGCAATTGTGCTGATTTACCACAAGCACCTATAAATAGGAATAAAGTAATCAGGATGATTGGTGTATGCCCGGGAACTAAACTTGCTGCCAGAGGGAATACTTTAGAAAATTCAACACTTCCAAAAGTATGGAGCATGATAAATACAGCGAGCAGGAAACCTAAATCGCCAATTCTGTTCATTACAAAAGCCTTTTTAGCGGCAGAAGCATAACTACTGTTGGTATACCAGAAGCCTATTAACAGGTAAGAGCATAAGCCCACACCTTCCCAGCCAATAAACATGACTATATAATTGGAACCTAATACCAATAAAAGCATGAAAAAGATAAACAGGTTGAGGTAACTAAAAAATTTACCAAACCCTTCATCGCTGTGCATGTAGCCTACTGAATAAATATGGATTAAAAACCCAACACCAGTAATGATCAACAGCATTAAACTGCTTAAAGGATCTACAAGAAAGGATAAAGGAATATGAAGGAATCCTGCGCTTATCCAGTCAAAAAGAAATATCTCATGCGATTTATTCGCATCTGCACCTAATTCAATAAAGATACCAACGCTAAGGGCGAAGGAAATGAATATAACACTGCTCCCAATAAAACCTATCAGGTTTTTTGATAAGGTATTTCTTCCAAGTCCATTTATTATAAAGCCTAAAAGTGGAATCAACGGAACCAGCCAAACTAAATCTATCATCTTAAAATTCTATTCTAATAATTACCACTTAAGGCGATTCAACACATTAATATCTGTAGACTGGGTATTTCTATATACCATAACAATGATACTCAACCCGACAGCAACTTCAGCAGCTGCAAGTGCCATAATAAAGAACACAAAAACCTGACCCGCCGGATCGTTGTTGTGCACAGAAAAAGCGGTTAACAATAAGTTGACTGCATTCAGCATCAACTCTACCGACATAAAGATGACGATGGCATTTCTGCGGGTTAATACCCCGACTACACCAATAGTAAAAATAATTGCACTCAGCCAGATGTAATGGTTAAGTGGCACTCCCTGCAATTCTTGCGTAATGTTTTCCACTATACTTTTTCTTTTTTAGTTAACAATACCGAACCTACCATGGCTGCCAACAATAAAATTGACGACAACTCAAATGGAAGCATAAACGGTCCAAACAATTCTTTACCGAGGTTTTTAACCAAACCTAAATTAACATTCTGCAAAACCAGCGGTTCTGACAAGCTTGTTGCTTTTAAAGAACCAATAAGTGTTACAACAAGGCAGCAACCGGCAATGATACCGATAACCTTAACCAGGTTAGATTTGGTAGGCTCATTGTCCTTGTTGAGGTTGAGCAACATAAGCACGAACAGAAAGAGCACCATGATGGCACCCATGTAAACGATGAAATTTACCACTGCAAGAAACTGTGCATTTAACAGGATATAATGAACCGTAAAGGTAAAAAATGTGACAATCAGGTAAAGTACACTGTGCACTGGGTTCTTTGAAAAAATAACCATCAGTGAAAAGAAAATACTCAAAGCTGCTACGACATAGAATACAGATGTACCCATTTATTTATTTTGTTTTAAAGCCGTTTAAAAGCGACAAATGTATCAAACTGTTTATATAAAAACCCGAAGGCTCATTTTATTATTTTTTCTCCAATGGCGCTTCCACCAACTTGTCTTTGCCGTAAATGAAATCTTTACGCAAATAATCTGAAGGTACAATAGGACCGTCAAGATAGATGGCTTCTTTGGGACAAGCCTCTTCGCATAAGCCGCAGAAGATACACCTTAACATGTTGATCTCATATACGGAAGCATACTTTTCTTCACGGTACAAGTCTTTCTCCTCCGGCTTACGTTCGCCGGCAATCATGGTGATGGCTTCTGCAGGACAAGAAAGTGCACATAAACCGCAAGCGGTGCAACGTTCTCTTCCTTCTTCATCTCTCTTTAAAGAGTGCATACCCCTAAAGTTGGTAGAGAATTCTCTTTCCTGCTCAGGATACCTGATAGTCGCTTCTTTTTTGAACAAGTGGCTAAAGGTAATAGCCAAACCTTTTCCAATAGCAGGCAAATACATGCGTTCTGCAAAATTGAGTGGCTTTTGTTCTAATACTTTCTTTTTATTGGTTAATGGTTCCATTAAACCTCCTTTTATATCCGCAAGCGGACAGTTAAAACTTTTCTACTAATGCGATCACCACACCGGTGACAATAATATTTGCGATGGCTAGTGGAATGAGCATTTTCCAACCCAGATGCATCAATTGATCATAACGGAAACGTGGAATAGTCCAGCGCACCCACATAAAGAAGAATATAAATGCAAATATTTTTATAAAGAAAACGGCAGTTCCAATTAGAGGACCTATTACCGGACCTACATGAAGCATCACCCAATCCATACCTGGGTAATTGTATCCGCCAAAATAAAGCGTAGCAATTACAGCTGAAGACACAAACATGTTTATGTATTCTGCAAACAGGTAAAAACCAAGTTTCATGGATGAGTATTCTGTATGGTATCCACCGATCAATTCGGTTTCACATTCAGGCAAATCGAAAGGTGCCCTGTTGGTTTCTGCAAATGAACAAATCATGAATATCAGGAAGCCCAAAGGTTGGTAAAGGACATTCCAATGCCAGCCATGCTGCTGATCAGAGATTTCTCTCAAGCTCATGGTTCCAGTTACCAATAATAAGGCAATGATGGAAAGACCCATGGCAATTTCGTAACTGATATTTTGTGAAGCTGCACGGATAGCACTTAATAATGAATATTTGTTGTTGGATGCCCAACCACCAATCATTACACCATAAACACCCAGAGATACAACACCGAAGATATAAAGTACACCTACATTGATATCCGTTACCTGTAGCGGAATAACACGGTCACCAATAGTGATATCAGTACCCCATGGAATAACAGCCGTACCAATACAAGCCGTTAACATAGCCAGCCCAGGGCCAACCATAAATAACCATTTACTGGAATTAGTAGGGACAATTTCTTCCTTCATGAACATTTTCAGTCCATCAGCAAGGGGTTGAAACATCCCGAAAGGACCTGCTCTGTCCGGACCTAAACGATCTTGTAAATAAGCAGCAACCTTACGTTCAGCATAAGTAGAGTACATCGCTATTAGGAGTGTTAGTCCGAAAAGGATGGCTACTAATATAAATTTTTCAATAACAAACGAGATCTCCATTAGAATTTACTGGTTTTTTCTAGTTCAATTTTGTTGGCTAACTGTAATTGAGGATTATCCTGAATTACAGGTAAAGGGATCATTGTTTCGTAATGATTTGAAGAAATCACGGAAGTATCACTGATATGTGTAGGATGCTCAATTACCCAGTCCGCCGTTTTTTTCTTTTCAAAGCGGCAGGTATTGCAAATAAATGCTTCTACTTCACCATAAATATCTTTACGGGCCGTAATACGAAGAACATCTTCGCCTTTATACCACAATGTTACTTTACCAGTACAGGTAGGGCAATCACGGTGAGCATCAATAGGCTTGGTAAACCAAACTCTGTTTCTAAAACGGAAAGTTTTATCTGTTAAAGCACCTACCGGACAAACATCAATAACGTTACCCGAGAAATCGTTATCGACAGCTGTTTGGATGTAAGTAGAAATTTCTGAGTGATCACCACGGTTTAAGATACCGTGAACACGTTTATTGGTAATCTGATCAGCAGTGAACACACAACGGTAGCATAAAATGCAACGGTTCATGTGTAACTGAATTTTATCACCTATATCAATACGATCGAACGTACGGCGCTCAAATTCATACCTTGTTTTCTGTAAACCATGCTCATAGCCAAGGTTCTGCAAATCACATTCACCTGCCTGGTCACAAACCGGGCAATCCAGTGGGTGGTTAATTAATAAAAACTCCACCACACCTCTGCGTGCTTCCACTACTTCCGGAGAAGTAATGTTTTGCACTTCCATACCATCCATAACAGTGGTACGGCATGAAGCAACCAGTTTTGGCATTGGTCGAGGGTCTTTTTCAGAACCTTTGCTCACCTTTACTATACAGGTACGACACTTACCTCCGCTGCCTTCTAACTTTGAATAATAGCACATTGCCGGTGGTACGATATCACCTCCTATTTGCCTTGCAGCATTCAGGATGGATGTACCTGGCTCAACTTCTACTGTTATTCCGTCTATGGTAACCTTAACTTTATCACTCATTGTTAAAGATATTCTTTAATTTTCTGTAGTCACTTCTGCTTTCGCAATAGGTTCAGCATAATTAGCCAAACCGTAATTTGTATCCAGACATTTTACCGGCTCTTTTACGTGCCATTCAAATTCATCTCTAAAATGTCTGATGGCTGCTGCAACAGGCCATGCTGCTGCGTCACCTAAAGGACAAATGGTGTTTCCTTCAATATTTTTAGCCACATTAACCAATAAGTCAATGTCACTCATTTTACCATGTCCGTATTCCATGCGGTGTAAAACTTTTTCCATCCAGCCAGTACCCTCACGACAAGGAGAACATTGTCCACAGCTTTCATGTGCATAAAAGCGGGCAAAGTTCCATGTATTTCTTACCATACACTGGTCTTCATCAAAAGCAATAAAACCACCGGAGCCCATCATGGTACCTGTAGCAAAACCACCTTCAGCTAAAGATTCATAACTCATTAACCTTGGATCGCCATTGGCATGTTTCAACGTTAAATTTGCAGGAAGCACAGGCACAGAAGAACCACCGGCAACCGTTGCCTTTAATCTTTTTCCATTGGCTATACCACCACAATATTCGTCAGAATAGATAAATTCTTCCACTGGAAGGCCTAATTCAATTTCGTAAACCCCAGGTCTTACTAAATTTCCTGAAGCGGAAATTAACTTGGTTCCTGTGCTACGTCCGATACCTATTTTAGCATATTCATCACCACCATCATTGATAATGGGAACTACAGCTGCAATAGACTCTACATTGTTAACTACTGTAGGACGGCCATATAAACCAGCAATAGCCGGAAATGGAGGTTTAATTCTTGGGTTTCCTCTTTTACCTTCTAAAGATTCCAGTAAAGCGGTTTCTTCACCACAGATGTAAGCACCACCCCCCGGTTGAACATAAAGTTCCAAGTTATAACCTGTACCTAAAATATTCTGACCTAGAAAACCAGCATTTCTTGCTTCAGCGATAGCTTTTTCAAGGATTCTAATTTGTGGCATCATCTCCCCTCTTACATAAATGTAAGAAGTGTTAGCCCCCAAAGCGTAACTGGCAACGATCATTCCTTCAATTAAAGCATGAGGAATATGCGTCATCAGGTAACGGTCTTTAAAAGTACCGGGTTCAGATTCATCAGCATTACAAACAAGGTAACGTGGAACACCCTCTGGTTTTGCCAGAAAGCTCCATTTCATCCCTGTTGGAAATCCTGCACCACCACGACCACGCAAGCCAGATTTTTTCACTTCTTCCACCACTTCTTCAGAAGTAAGAGTTTTCAAAGCTTTTTCCACAGCGCGGTAGCCACCTTTTTGGCGGTAGACCTCAAGCGTATTGATGCCGGGTACGTTTATATGTTCTAATAATAGTTGACGAGCCATTATTTATTACGTAAGTTCTCTATTAATTCATCTACCTTTTGTTCATTCAGGTTCTCATAGAAAGTGTATTCAGGACCAATCTGCAATACAGGGCCATAACCGCAGGCCGCTAAACATTCTACCCCTCTCCAGCTGAACAACCCATCAGGTGTAACTTCATTTTCCTTCACACCAAGCCTCTTACCAATATGGTCCATAATTTTTTCAGCACCTACCAGGCAACATGGGCCGGTACGGCAGACTTCCAAAACATATTTCCCTGAAGGTTTTAAGAAATACATGGAGTAAAAAGAAGCTACTTCAAAGACTTCAATTTCTTCTATTTCAAGATAGGCAGCTACACGGTTCATTGCCGAAGCACTTAACCAGCCTTGTTCTGCCTGAACCTCGTGTAAAATTGGTAATAACGCAGACTTCTGCTTTCCTACTGGATATCTTGATACTATTTCATCAAACTTTTGTACCAAAGCTGATGAAAAATCCACAGGTTGTTGTTCTTCTACTTTAAGCATCTAATTCTCCTGCAATAATATTCATACTACTCATGTTAATGATGGCATCTGAAAGCAGCATACCTTCGCTCATGGAAGCATACATTTGATAATTTATAAAACTAGGCCTTCTAAAGTGTAAACGGTAAGGTGTTCTTCCTCCATCGTTGATCAGGTAGAAACCAAGCTCACCATTTCCACCTTCAACAGCGTGATAAACTTCTGCTTTAGGAGCATCAATTTCACCCATTACAATTTTAAAGTGGTAGATTAAAGCTTCCATGTTATTGTAAACCTCTTCTTTAGCAGGCAAATAGTATTCTGGAACATCAGCATGGAAAACTCCAGCAGGCTCATGTTTAAGTTTTTCCATTGCTTGCTCAATGATGCTTACACTTTGCCACATTTCTTCATTACGAACAAGGTAACGGTCATAAATATCACCACTGGTACCAACAGGAACTTCAAAATCAAAGTCCTGATAAGAAGAATAAGGCTCACTTACCCTCACATCATAATCAACACCTGTTGCCCTTAATAAAGGACCCGTCCAACCAAAACTTAAAGCATCTTCCGCCGTTACTTTTGCTACACCAGCTGTACGATCTATAAAAATCCTGTTCCTGTTTAATAAGCTTTCAAACTCTTTTAAGGCTACAGGGAACTCTTTAAGGAACTTATTTATCTTTGCAAAGGCGATGTCATTGAAATCTCTTTCAAAACCACCAATACGACCAACATTAGTTGTTAAACGTGCACCGCATATTTCTTCATAGATTTCATAAATATGCTCTCTAAACTGGAATAAATATAAGAAGGTGGTGGTAGCACCAGTATCCTGGGCAATAATTGTATTACAGATGATATGGTCTGAAATACGCGCAAGTTCCATGATAATTACTCTTAAATAATCAACCCTTTTCGGTATTTGAATATTCAGTAATTTCTCCACTGTCATGTGCCATCCCATGTTATTGATTGGCGATGAACAATAGTTCAACCGATCCGTTAATGGGGTAATTTGGTAAAATGGTCTGTGCTCCGCAATTTTTTCAAATGCACGATGGATATATCCAATTGTAGATACACCACTAACGATGCGTTCTCCATCTAGCTGAAGAACATTTTGAAATACCCCGTGTGTAGCAGGGTGCGTAGGACCTAAGTTTAAGGTCACATATTCCTGCTGAGGATCATTATCTGTATATACCGGCTGATTATTCATATTATTATCTACCAAAGTATTCGTCTTTTTTATCAACTCTGTTTGGATCTTCCAGCGGATATTGTTTCAACATTGGAAAAACACCCAGGTCGTCCATATTTAATATTCTTCTTAAATCCGGGTGACCTTCGAACTGAATCCCGAAAAAATCGTAAGTTTCACGTTCCATCCAGTTTGCACCTTTCCACAACGAAACAGCTGTCGGAATTGCAGGATGTTGCTGATCAATGTACACCTTTACCCTAATCCTTACTTTTCCCACCATGTTATGCAAATGGTAAACCACTGCAATACCATGTTTCTTTTCAGGGTAATGAACTGCAGTAATGTCAGTCAGGAAGTTAAAGTTAGTCTGGGGATCTTCTTTCAAAAACTTTAAAACTTCAAGAATCACATCCTTGGTGGTTTCAAAAGTCAATAAACCATAGGGCTCTTCAACACCGGTGATTTTTTGACCAAACCTTTCAGACAGCACTTTTATCAACAAGTTGTTTTTCGTTTCTTCCATTATAATATACCGTAAGAAGCTAACATTTCTCTATACTGGTCAGAATCCCTTCTTCTGGATGATTCGTTTCTCACTAACTCCTGTATTTTACCGAAACCATCTAAAATAGCTTCAGGTCGTGGCGGGCATCCTGGAACGTATACATCTACAGGGATAATCTCATCTATACCCTGCAGAACAGAGTATGTATCGAAAATACCACCACTAGACGCACAAGCACCAACAGCCATTACCCAACGAGGTTCAGCCATTTGCAAATAGACCTGTTTCAATACCGGAGCCATTTTTTTCGCAATTGTGCCCATTACCATCAAAAGGTCAGCCTGGCGTGGAGAAAAACTTAAACGTTCAGAACCAAAACGGCCTAAATCATAATGTGATCCCATGGTTGCCATAAACTCAATTCCACAACAAGAAGTTGCAAATGGTAAAGGCCATAAAGAATGGGATCGTGCCAAACCTACAACCTTATCTAAAGAAGTTGCAAAAAAGCCAGACCCTTCAATGCCTGGAGGCGCGTTAACTATATTTATGTTACTCATGCTATAAACAAAAAAGGTTCATTCCTTTAAAGAATGAACCGCAAATTTACAATATTTTACTAGTGAATACGATTGACTAGCTTCATTTAGAATCAATCTAAACTACTAATTCCAATCTAATACTTTTTTCTTAATGACGTAAATGAAGCCTAATAACAGGGTTCCCATAAAAACGAACATCTCCAGCATACCCGTTGTACCTAACTCACGGAAATTTACTGCCCATGGGTACATAAAGATCACTTCAACATCAAATAAAACGAATAAGATAGCCACTAGAAAGTATTTGATGGAGAAAGGTTGTCGCGCATTCCCTACTGATTGAATACCAGCCTCAAACGTAGTTAATTTATCTGCAGTCTTTCTTCTTGGACCTAAATAATGTGTAGCAATTAAAGTTGTTACCACAAAACCTATAGCAACAAGAACTTGAAATATAATGGGTAGAAAATCCGAGGGTATACTTTGTGTTTCCATAATGGTATTTGAGGCAAATTTAAACAGAAAAAGGCAGGATAACAACCCTGCCTTTTCAATTATACTTATAAATACTATTATTTCTTCGTTCCAGCTTTAGCTGCAGGAGCAGAAAGCTCTTTTAACTTAGCAGGTGCAAAGGTTCCTGCAGGATTTGCAGCCACACTTTTAGTAAAATAATCTTTTGCTTTTGCTTTATCAGTAGCTGAATAAAAAGCACCAAGTTGATCATAAGCTTCAGCTAATTTTTTAGCATTAGCAGCAGCCAATTCCGGTTTCTCCACAGTAACCTTATTAACAAAAGTTTCAAAATATGGAACCATTAATCCTTTTGGATTCACTTCATCATCTAGCAAGCTATTGATTCTTCCTCTCCATAAAAAGGCATCTGTTGTTTCAGGAGATAATGCAGCAACTTTAGCGATCGCTGAATCTGCTTTTACTAGAATGTCTTTAGATGGATTTGTTTTTGCATTTACACCAGCAGCATATTGGAAATAACGAGCTAAACCATCATAGTAGTAACTGTATAAAACCCCTTTTGCATTTGGAGCGGCAGCAATGGCTTTATCATAAATATCAGCTGCCTTTTCATATTTCTTAGCATCATAAAAAGCTTTAGCAATTTCTGTCAGCGCTTCAACATTAGTTGAATCTTTCTCTACTGCCTTGGTAATATTAACCAATGCCAAGCTGTCATTTCCACTTTGCAATAAAGCTTTACCTAAATAAAGGTAATCTGAACCTACAATACGGGAAGTATCTTGTGTTTTAGCAAAGAAGTCTTTCATGTATTGTAAACTCTGTGGATAGTTTTTGTTTTCATATGCAGAATAACCACGCATCCTTAAAACTACGGGCGCCTTAGCATCATTTGCACCTACAGAAGCCAATGCACTTGTTTCTTGCTCTAAGGTTTTGTAATCTTTAGCATAAAACAAGAATTGAGCATAACGTAACCTGGATTCAAATGATTTATCAGTTAAGTCAAGGTATTTTTTATAATTCTCTAAAGCCAATGCAGCTTTAGCATCAAAATTCTGAGGCTCAAAGTTTGCCCATTGCATGTATAACTCAGCAATTTCACGGTAAGCAGGACCATAATTAGGATCTGCAGCAATTACCTCTTTCAATGCAGCTTCAGATTCAGGAAATGCTCTTGATTCTTTGTACATTCTGCCAATTTGCACTTTTGCCCTATGCAAGTCAGCTTTGATATTCAATGCTCTTAAGTAATTTTGCAAAGCTTCAGAGTTTTTCTTTTGCGCAGCATAAAAATCACCAAGTGCTAAGAATGTTTCTGCTTCTTTATCATCTTTATCTAGTTCATCAGCTTTTTGTAAGTAAGGTAATGCAGCAGTAAAATCAGGTTTCTCAGCTGCAACATATGCTTTACCGATAAACATTGAAGGAATAAAATCTTTTTTAGAAGCTACTTCTAATGCTTTATCAAAATTTGTTTTTGCTGATGCAGTATTATTGGATTTAAGATCAGCCTCACCTAAACCTATATAGTTTAAGGCAAATTTCGGATCAGCAGTGATACCTTTGGTAAATACCGCTCTGGCAGAATCTACATAATCAGTACGTAAATACGCCTCACCTAAATAATAATAATTTTCACCTTTATTCGCCTGAGAATTTACTAATGTTTTCAGCATCGAAGTTGCCTTCTGGTACTGTTCGGCATCTAAAGCCTTCTTTGCGTCATTTAAACTTTGAGCAAAAGAGGCAGAACCCATCACTACTAAACCTAAACTTAAGGTTATTGCTTTCTTTGTCATTTTCATGGTTCGTTATCGTTAATCGTTAGGAAGCGTCAATCACTTCTATATTCAAATATATAATTTAATTTAGTTTTTCAAGTTAAAATCCCTTGATGTTAGTTTATGTGGACCTAATCCAGATTTAAGAACTATAAGCTGGCCGCGTTGGCTAACTAACCAGTTGGCAAAACCTGTGCCTAAACCATTCTTACCTTCACCATTAATGATATAAACATTTCTAAGAAAAGGATAGACTCCACTAATGAGGTGATTTTGAGTAGGTTTATAGAAATCATCATCTCCCTTTTCACCAGGAATATTTTTCACACCCATCAATTTAACTTTATTCGTCAATGTGCCACGATCGGTGTTTTGTTGTAACAACCAATTTACGCCTACTACTCCGATAAAGTTTTTATGCTGATCAATGTAGTTAATAACGTCTTCATTGGTGTTTAAAGTATACACCCCCTTTTTTGGAAGCTCTTTTATTTTAGCCACCTCTTTAAAATACCTCAATGTACTCGAGTAAGCATTGTCAAAAACCAGGCTTTTATCACCTGTACTTTTACCTTTTAAGATGTTAAACACTTCTTGTGCCGTAATTGTTGAATCTGGGTTTTCATTACTGGTAATGAGGGCTATACCATCAATGGCGAACCTGGAGGTGAAAACAGGAATTTTTCTACGCGCATAGATTTCCTTTTCAGCAGGAGTAAGCACTCTTGATAAAACGGCAATCCGCACACTGTCATTTAAGAAAATAGGTAAAATTTTATTTTCATTCCCAGTGATAACTTTAAAGTGAGCATCAGGGTAATCAGAGTTAAAGACAGTAATTTGGTCGTCAATAATATTGTGAAGGGATTCATCAACGAGTAAAGTAGCCTCGCCTGTTGTTCTTGATACTTCCTTCACTGCGGCTTTATCTTCTTTTTGTTTACAAGAAGCCAGGGCTGCAAATAACAACAAAATACAGGTCAGCTGTTTCATTTAATTATCGTTTTGTTTAATGAGGCGATAAAAGCGGAGAATCGCATAAACGATCAGCATCACGCCAAAAAGTATTCTATAAGTGGGTGTGATGTCAAAAGGGATGTTTTTCCAGAATATAAGCAAAGCTCCTAAAGCAAAATAGAGCAAGAGCATAACTAGCCCTAAAATGAACAGAAATCGCTGTTGAGGCGATTTCTGTTTAAAAAAATTGAAGTCAATCATGTATTGTCTTTTATTGACCTGATAAGGTAAAGCTGATTGGAATGTTGTATTTAACACGAACAGGTTTACCATTTTGTATACCTGGAGTCCAACGTGGACTAGCTTTTAGTACTCTAATCGCTTCTTCGTCAGTACCACCACCAAGTTTACGTACAACTTGGATATCAGTTAAATCACCATTTTTCTCCACAACAAAAGATAAAAACACTTTACCTTGAATGTTGTTTTCGGCCGCCATTGGAGGATATTTTACCGCTTTACGTAAGTAAGCATAAAATTTGTCCATACCACCTGGAAAACTTGGCTGAGTTTCAATACTCACAAAGTCATAGACTTTAGTATCTTCTACTACTGCTGCTTGTTTTGGACCTTCACCAACTGGAGAAGCAATCACAATATCAGCGTCAGGATCACCAGCTATTGTTTTTTGACCTGGATCTGCTTTTTTCAAATCTTCGATTTGAGGAGGCTCCTCGTCACGCACCAAATTATCCGGCTTAACAACTGGAGGAGGAAACTTAACCTGATCCTGTTTTGGCGGTGGTGGCTCAACCGGTGGTGGCGGAGGGGTATCCGGGTTTACCGGTGGTGGCGGAGCAACAGTTACCTCCACTTGCTGCACAATTTCTTCTTCCGGCAACTGTCCTTTAATCAAAGAAATGATCTTCGGCGTGATGAACAAAAGAATAAATACTGTTCCAGCGTAAAGCAAGGATTTAGTTGTATTTGAACCATTTTGTCTACGAAGCTCGTAAGCACCGTAACTTTTATTTTTATCCTCAAAAACAACATCAAGCCACTCTTTTCTGAATAAATCTATTTTAGAACCGAACATTGATTTAATGTTTAATGTAAATTAATATTATAAAATTCCATTTTCCTTCATGAAATTTGCTTCTGAATCCAAGATGTTCACATCATCAATTGCTGGAGCAGAAGTAATTTTGGTGATGTTTAACTCATCCATGATATCTACAAAGTTTTTGTATTTCGCACCTGAAGTAGGTTTGATTACAACTACTAATGTTCTCTTTGGATCGTTGTTATTAGCATCAGCAACTTTCTTTTTGTTTTCCAGTATTGATTTTCTGATTTCACCAAAGCCTTCAATATTAGGTCGGCTTGCACCAGCCTCACCCATGTACCAGGCAACTTTATCGTTTTTACCTAACAAAATAGTCATCGTTTGAGAAGCTCTTAATTCAAGTCTGTTCTCATCCTTTGCATCCTGATCTGGTTTAACGATATCCATTGCAAGTGGCTTCGAAAGGGAAGTGGTTAACATAAAGAAGGTAATTAGCAAGAAGGCTAAATCCACCATCGCAGTTAAATCTACTTTGGTATTAGCTTTTTTGGTTCTTACTTTACCACCGCCTTTTTTCCCGCCCCCGGAGGTATCTAATTCTGCCATTGTCTTTTATTTATCACCGCCTTCAGCAGATGTAATTAAACTAAATTTGTTAATTTTTTGTTTCTGAAGAATATCAACGATCTTTTTAACAGTTGGGTATTCCTCGTCTGCATCTCCCTTGATACTGATCCTCATTGAAGTAGAATGCAACTCTGCAACTGCTTTTCTTGAGTTCAAAATCCAATCAGCTAACTGATTGTTTACAGAATCTGCAGGGATACCTGTCTGCAGTGGAGATGACGTTCTCTCTGCTTCACTGTTTAAAGCTACAAATTGCTTTAAACTTTGGATTGGCACACCAAAAGATTGAATAACGCCGAAACGTTCTCTTTCTTGCGGGGTAAAGCTGATTTTATACTGCTCTGCCATTTTATCCAACGTAGCCATTTTTACGTCTTTTCCAACTACTTCATAGAAAACTTTACCATGTCCGATGGTCAACTTCGCAATATCAGTATCCGGAACCGGAATCTTATAGGTTGAAGATGGGATAGTGATATCCAAAGGATCAGGCTGACGTGCAGTTGCTGTTAATATAAAGAAGGTCAATAACAAGAAAGACACATCGCACATGGCGGTCATATCAATCGAGGTACTGCTTCTTTTAACCTTTGCTCTTGGCATAATCTTTTAAATTACTTATGTTTTTACTAATGATGTTTAATCTTCCGGTTTTCCATAAAGCCGGTAAAAAAAAATTCATTATTTATTATTTATGCGTAGATGCATAAGTTTGGATGATGCTGAAACCTGCTTCATCAATTGCATAAGTTAATTTATCAATTTTTGAAGTCAAGATGTTGTACATAATAATCGCAACTGTAGAAGTCGCAATACCAGTAGCTGTATTAATTAGGGCTTCAGAAATACCATTCGCTAATGCAGCCTGATCTGGAGCTCCAGATGTAGCTAAACCACCAAAGGCCTTGATCATACCTGTTACTGTTCCTAATAGACCTGTTAAAGTACCTACAGATACTAATGTAGCAATTACAGTTAAGTTTTGCTCTAACATTGGCATTTCTAATGTAGTTGCTTCTTCAATATCTTTTTGGATAGCTAAACATTTCTGATCTGTGTCCATGTTTGCTTCAACTTCCATTTCACGGTATTTTTTCAATCCGGATTTGATAACGTTTGCTACAGAACCTTTTTGTTTGTCGCACTCAGAGATTGCACCTTCAATGTTACTTGAAGCTAAAAAGCCTTGAATTCTTTTAATGAAAGCATCTAAACTTCCAGCACCTGTTGCTTTGCTAATTACAATGAAACGTTCAACAGAGAAAACAAATACCATTAAAAGCATACCCATTAAAATTGGAACGATCATACCACCTTTATAGGCCATGGCAGCATAATTTCCTGGAAGTGGGTGATTTGACGGATCATTGTCTACAAAGTTAGAAGGATCTCCCAATACGAATTTGTACAAGCTGATACCGATAATGATACAAATTGGAATCACTAACATTGCGAATAAATTAGAAGCTGTTGAGCTAGAGCTTTCTTTTGTTACTGTTGGTTTTGGTGCGTTTGCCATTTTTTTTTAGTTTTTTAGTTTTTTTAAAACCTTGTTTTTTTTTAAGATTTGATAATAATTACAGTATTACAAACAACGACTAATATACACAATTGTTGCAGTAACAAATTTAGAACTTTGATTGATATTTCAACATTAAATTATCAAACTAAATTAAACTCTTACTTGTGTAAATTCCCCTTAGCCTTTGTCTATATTAAAAAAAGATTGCCTCTGTTCTGAGACAATCTTTCACAATTAAAACTAAAAAAAGAATTAAATGCAAATTTTTCGCTAAAAAAAATCCTTTAAACCCTTATTTCGTTGATTTTTGGCAAAGATCGGCGCATTTCGTCATTAGCATAAGCATCAAACTGTTTAAAGTTCTCAATAAAGGCAGCAGCAAGTTCGTTCGCACTTATGTCGTAATGATGTTGATCTGACCATGTATTTCTGGGGTTCAAAATTGCAGATGGAACCTGCGGACAAGTTACAGGCATTTGCAATCCAAAAACAGGGTGTTTTAAAAATTCCACCTCGTTTAATTCGCCCTTTAAGGCGGCAGAAATCATCGCCCTGGTGTAAGCTAATTTCATTCTTTTGCCAACCCCATAAGCACCACCCGACCAACCGGTATTCACTAACCAAACATTTACCTGGTCGTGTTCTAGTTTTTCACCAAGCAGTTCTGCATACCGAGTTGGATGCAACGGTAAAAACGCTTTCCCAAAACAAGCAGAGAAAGTAAGCTGTGGTTCTATAACACCCGTTTCTGTACCTGCAACTTTAGCGGTATAACCAGAAATGAAGTGGAACATGGCCTGGCCTGTAGTCAATTTAGAGATTGGAGGCAGCACCCCAAAGGCGTCTGCCGTTAAAAAGAATATATTTTTAGGCTTTCCTGCACGTGAAGGCAAAATTGCATTATCAATATAATTGATTGGATAGGCAACACGTGTATTTTCTGTTTTACTGATATTAGAAAAATCTACTTTGCGCGTACCTGGAAAGTAGTTGATGTTTTCCAGCAACGAGCCAAATCTAACAGCCTTAAAAATCTGGGGCTCATTTTCTTCAGACAAGTCCACACATTTGGCATAACAGCCTCCTTCGAAATTAAAAACCTGCTCCTCATCCCAACCATGCTCATCATCACCGATTAAGCATCTTTGCGGATCTGCTGACAAAGTTGTTTTACCTGTTCCTGAAAGGCCAAAGAATATTGCCGTATCGCCTTTTTCACCAACATTTGCAGAGCAATGCATGGATAACACATTCCTTTGGTGAGGGAGAATAAAATTTAAAACAGAAAAAATACCTTTTTTAATTTCTCCTGTATAAGCGCTGCCGCCAATAAGGATCACTTTTTTGGTAAAATTGATTATTGTGAAATTAGGCTGGCGAGTACCATCCACTTCGGGATCTGCTAAAAAATCCGGCGCTGCAATAATCGTCCATTCTGGCTGCCCACCTAACTCCTCGTCTTGATACCGCAAAAACATATTGTTGGCAAAAAGACTTTGAAAAGCTTTTTCAGTAACTACACGAATCGAGGTTTTATAAGCATCACTCGCACATGCATAAGCATCTCTGACATAAAAGTGCTTGTTATTGAGGTATTCGGTAACTTTAATAAAAAGCGCATCGTAATGTACTTCGCTGATTTTAATGTTGATGTCCCCCCACCAAACAGCATCACGCGTAACCTCATCATCAACAATAAACCTGTCTTTGGGAGATCGGCCAGTAAATTTTCCAGTATCCACGGCCAGGGCCCCGGTATCGGTTAGCGTTCCTTCCCCATTTTTTAAGGCTTCTTCGACCAATTCTGGCACCTCAAACTGATAAAAAGCATTTCCTGAATTCAAGTTTATATAGCTCAAGTCTGGCTTTTGCAATAAATCTTTGCTCATAAATTAAAGTATTGATCTCACAAAGCTAGTCAGATTTAAATGTAAAAAACAGCTAAATTAAGGATTAATTTTACTTATTGTGCTATTTACACTATACTTCAACCCGCTGAAATCAAGCTATATAACTTAATTAAATTGAAGAAATTACCCTCCGGATCTTTTCACCTTGTAGCCCTCCTTTTGAAGTAGTTCTACTACCTTATTTCTAAAATCTCCCTGGATTAAAATCTCACCATCTTTTGCGGCACCACCAACACCGCATTTCGTTTTCAATTGCTTCGCTAATTTTTCAAGATCTTCAGGTCCCCCCACAAAACCGGTGATAAGAGTCACCGCTTTTCCACCACGATTTTTTCTATCCAGCATCACTTTAAGGTGCTGTTGATTATTTGCCAAAATTGCTGTCGCGGTGGTTTCTTCTTCAGGGTATACAAAAGAAGGGTCTGTGGAATACATGATTCCACCAAAATCATTTAATATTTTCTTTGAAGGTTTCATAATTCGTATTTATATATATGTAGTTTAATTATGATAATAGAGGAACAATAACCCGCAACGATAAGGGCTTGATGGAGATGTCAATTTCTTTACCCATCATAAAGGGCTCCCCATCAATATGTATGGCAGCAGCCGTAGGCCTGCTGATGTGAATATCTTTGCCTTTAATAATTTCCACCATGCCAGAATGATGAGTTTTGGCAGTCAGCATATAAAAAGCCAAGACAGGAATTCGGTATAAAGGGAAGTTTTTAATGACGCATACATCAAGAAGACCATCACTAACAGAGGCCAAAGGTGATATATGCGCATTATTCCCATACTGTGAAGAATTGGCCACACTCACCACAAAAGCTTTGCGGGTATAGCTTTTGCCATCCACCAGAATAGTATAGGTATCCGGTTTATAACTTAACATCTCTTTTAAGCCAAGCTTCAGGTAGCCCGACAAACCTCTTTTTTTGTTTCCGGCGAACACAGCACTAACATGAGCATCGAAGCCCATACCGGCCATATTGAAATACACCTTTTCATTAAAAGTAGCTGTATCTATATGTGTAATATGGCATTGGTTAATCACTTCCAGCGCTTTGCGAGGGTCCATTGGTATTTTTAAAAATCTAGCAAGGCCGTTGCCAGAGCCAAAGGGAATAATACCGAGCACTTTTTTTTGCTCCAGCACTTTAGCACCAACTTCATTAATGGTACCATCACCACCTACAGCAACAATAATGTCAAAATCGAGCGATAGCGTTTCCTCTACAATTTCAGCTGCATGACCAGCATACTCAGTAATCCGATAATTTCCAATAAACCTCGACCGGTCTAAATAAGTGTCTATCAGCGCAGGAATCTTCATTTTATCCTTTCCCCCTGAAATAGGATTGATAATAAATAGTATGTTAGATTTTCTCAATAGTTGTGGATTAGATTATACAAAATAATAAATATTAATTGACTTATTAAATTTATAGTGCTAATTTCGCAATACTAAAGTGGACTGATTTGCGATGTTATCTAAGGATAGCGGGATTGCAACCACGTGAAAAAAAGTGCTAACCAATTACACACTTCCTTTTACTGCCTGTTAGCAGGGTCATTATCCATTTTACTTAATTATTAAGCTATTCAACTAATTATTTAAAATGTCATACTTATTTACATCAGAGTCTGTTTCCGAAGGTCATCCTGATAAGATAGCAGATCAAATATCAGACGCTCTTATTGACAACTTTTTAGCTTTCGATGCCGAATCTAAAGTGGCTTGTGAAACTTTAGTGACCACAGGACAAGTTATTTTAGCTGGAGAAGTAAAATCAAAAACTTATTTAGACGTACAGCAGATTGCACGTGATGTGATAAAAAAAATCGGCTATACAAAAAGTGAGTATATGTTCGAAGCGAACTCATGCGGCATCCTGTCGGCTATACATGAGCAAAGCGGTGATATTAATCAAGGTGTAGACCGTTTAAACAAAGAAGAACAAGGTGCAGGGGATCAGGGAATGATGTTTGGTTATGCTACCGATGAAACTGAAGATTATATGCCCCTTGCACTTGATCTCTCTCATAAACTGTTACAGGAACTTGCCGTATTAAGACGTGAAAACACGGTCATCAATTATTTACGTCCAGATGCAAAATCGCAGGTAACCTTAGAATACAACAATGATAACAAGCCAGAAAGAATTGCAGCTATTGTCATTTCTACACAACATGATGATTTTGACGAAGAGCCAGCCATGCTTGCTAAGATCAAAAAAGATCTTGTTGACATTTTAATTCCTCGCATTATCACTAAATATCCTCAATACGCACACCTTTTTAATGACACTATTGATTACCACATTAACCCAACAGGGAAATTTGTAATTGGTGGCCCACATGGTGATACCGGTTTAACTGGCCGTAAAATTATTGTGGATACCTATGGTGGAAAAGGTGCACACGGTGGTGGGGCTTTCTCTGGTAAAGACCCTAGTAAAGTTGACAGAAGCGCCGCTTATGCTACCCGTCATATTGCTAAAAACCTTGTTGCAGCAGGTGTTGCTTCAGAAATATTGGTACAGGTAAGTTATGCCATTGGCGTGGCTAAACCAATGGGTATTTATATCAATACTTATGGAACAAGCAAGGTTAACCTTACTGATGGCCAGATTGCCAACATAGTGGAAGAAATTTTTGACATGCGTCCATATTTTATTGAACAACGCTTAAAGTTAAGAAACCCTATTTACAGTGAAACAGCAGCGTATGGCCATATGGGCCGCAAGCCAGAAACTGTAACTAAAGTATTCAAAAACCCATATGGAGAAGAAAAAGTACTTACCGTAGAACTTTTTACATGGGAAAAATTAGATTACCTGGATCAGGTAAAAGCTGCTTTTTCTTTGTAAGAATATTCCCTACTCTATCAAAAGCCTGCATCAATTCATCATGATGCAGGCTTCTATTTTTAAAACTATTTAGCCTGTACGTTGTTTTAGAAGCACTAAATAACAACAATTATGGAACGTCCTGTAGAAATGAATACGCTGAGCCAAATCATGGAAAAATTAAGGCAAAAAGGCTTAGATAATGAAATAAAAATGACTGACCATGGTAAAATGCAAGGTTCAGGTGAAAATCAAATATATAAACCAGAAGATTTAACGATCATCAAAACCTATCGTTTTGAAGGTGATTCAGATCCAGGAGATAATGCTGTTTTGTATTTATTAGAGGATAAAAATGGGCAGATTGGCTATATTATGGATGCTTATGGAATGTATAGCTCTCAGGAAGCCACTGGCTTTGATGATTTCCTTAAAAAAATCCCAACAGCAGATCGTGATCTTCAAGAATTATTCGGTTAATGATCAGAAAAAAGGTGCTTTTGTATGTAAAAAGCACCTTTTATAAACCTTTTTCCACTAAGAATCGTTAATTGTCCGTACGATTAGTTATCTCTCTCATACCACCAATCATTCTAATCGCCGTACCCGTTATATCCCTAAGGATATAGCTGTTCTCTTCAACAATAGAATAATTTCCTTCCCCCTTTTTCCATTGATAATTAATGGACCATATATGCTTTTCCTGATCGGCTAATACTGCTCTTAAGCTATTTTCAACCCTCATTCTATCTTCAGGATGAATATCTGAAACCCACTTATTGAGAGGAAACTTGTTCTTAAATAACCGCCTATAACCAGCACCCCAGTGGATATCATCTTTAGAAATGTCCCAATCGTATATAGCATCATTAGAGGCCATGGTTACATATTTATAACGCTCATTATTTATACTTAAAGCTTCGTTAGCTAACTTTTGTTCCGTCACATCAATTCCAATGCTCTGCATTTCTAAAGGTAAACCATTACTATCTGTAAGGCAGACAACATGCCATAATACCACTTTAAACTTTCCATCTGGAGTTGGCATTTCAATTTCTACATTGTATACTTTATTTGGCTCGCTGATGCAATTTTCTGCAAGGTCATAAAATCGCTGGTACTGAATCGGCATTAATAATTTATAAACACTGCGACCCAACAAGACCTGATTGTCGTAAAGCCAGCCAAAATCAGCAATACATTGATCATTGCAGTAAGTAAACCTTCCCTCAAAATTAATACGGGTAACATAATTAGTTTGCGATTCTGCTAAATTTCTGAAATGAGACTCACTCTTTAAAAGCTCCTCTTGCATATTTTTACTTTCCGTAATATCCATGCTGGCACCAATCAACTTCAACACTACCCCTGCTTCATTCATAACGACCTTAGCAAAGGACTTTAAAAACCTGATTTCACCATTCGGCCGAACAATCTTTTCTTCAAAACGGGCTTCCTTTTTAGTACTCAATACGCCGCCAAATACCACAGAAATCGCCTCCCTATTATCGGGATGCAATAAGTTTAAGTAATCTTCAAAAGTTGTTTTATATGTCGCTTGATCCAATCCAAATATTTTATAAAGCGGATCCGACCAGGTTAAAGTATTGCTGACCACATTCCATGACCAAATTCCAAAATGCGCCATATCCTGACACTGCTGCATCAGCATATTGTTTTCTTTCAGCATTTCTATATTCATTCGATTTTCAATAATTAACTTTAAAAAGCGGGTCGTTCTTTTTAAGAAAAGCAGTTCTTCACTATTGGGTAGCCTTGCTTCGTCAAAGTATACCCCTAAAGTGGCAAGCACTTCATTATTAGCATTCATGATGGGGTATGACCAGCTTGCTTTGATACCAGCTTTTACTAGTTGCCTGCGGTATTTGGCACACCTGGGGTCAGTCTCAACGTCAGGGATAAAAATATTTTGTTTTAAAAAGGCAACAGCACCAGAGCACCCTACACTTTTATTAACTGGCAGTCCATCAATAGCAATCAAATAAGCAGTAGGCAAAGAGGGAGCAGCCCATTTATATAACTTACTATCTTTTACCTGGAAAATTGCACATTTCATTTTCGGGTAAATAGCTTCTACCTCATCCAGGTATGCCAATAAAACATCCTGAATAGAAACATCCTCCTGCCCATTGAGTTTAAGGATTCTCTTTTCCAGCATTCCTATCTCATTGACCCCGTTTGGTTCCGTCGTATCTATCAACAAGCCGCGTAACTTTAAGGGTAAACCTGCTTCATCAACAAACGATACAATACATTTTAACCGCTTATAAAGGCCCCTGGCTGTTTGTATACGGAACCATATGGAAAAATCCTTTCTCTTTTTCAACCGTAAATCATAATTTTTATCTACAAAATCAAGGTCAGCAGGATGAATTCTCTGTTTCCAAAAGCTGGAATCATCACGCCACTGCGCTACTGAGTAACCTAAAAGTGCCACCACATTTTCACTTAAATAGAGAAGGTTAGTGCTTTGCGCATCAATTTCCCACACTACAATTCCCGCTGATTCCATTAAAGATATAGATAGCGGAGAAGAACTGAGTTCTACAGCTGTATGTTTTTGGTAGGATTTTATAATTTGCGTAACCCCATGTATCCTTATAGCTCTATTGTCTTTATAGGTCACCTGACCCGCAGCTCTCACCAATTTTTCGTTGCCTTTTGCAGAAATCATAGAAACTTCCACATCATAGCGGCCGCCATTATTCCGGGCATCCTCAACCAACTCAGCAATCATAGACTTCTCCTTATTGATCTTATAAAAACTGATGATTGAGGTTAAAGTAGGCTGATAAAAAGCATCCACCTCATGAATTTCTCTTTGGACACTATTCCAGACAACCTTGTTACTGACGAGATCAAGATCCCACGCCCCGATACACCCCATTTCAAGTTGATCTTTGTAAACAGCTATTCCATCCTCTATGCTTTGGTTGCCTGAAGCATCCATCGCAAGCCCCGTGACAGCCGTTACAGTGCATAAAATATATTGAACCGCCTTCTCATCACCAAAAACAGGCGTACATGTAATTTCTTTGGTGATCACATCAACCAGATTACGCTGATCAGGTGACTGGAAAGCAAATTTTGCTGTCGTTTTTTCTGATTCTACTTTCCGGAACACTCCAGTCCATTCCACAATTGGGAAATCCGGAAGATTTGAAAAAAGCGTTGTAAAACTGCGACCAATGAATTCATCTCTATCTAATTTTTCTGATAAGAGAAAGGCACCATTTATAGCAATAATTATATAATCAGTTAATGTTGGTTGTATTATAAACCCTGGAGTGGGAAATACATTAAAAATTTCCATTAGGTAGTCAGTCCCTATCATAAAGTGGTATTAAATAGATTCATAAGATAGGCAATTTTTATATAGGTAATTTATTTTAGCTTAAATAGGTACTGCTATAGATGAACACTAATTTAAAGTTAATACCCTGAGCCAACAATTAGGTGACCGTCATATAACAAAAGTTTATACATTTTTATGATGGACGTTTTTAATCCAAGTGCTTTTCTTGCTTACTTTAGTCCTAACCTGAAAAATAATCATTTTCAATAGTTAACTCTATCAACTATATTTAAATAACCAGGGGCCAACTTATTCTTTTCTTTTTAAGTTGAATAGTTTATGCTTCCTAATAGTAACAGGTAAGTTCTGTGGTTACAACTTAGTGAATTTCCCTGCATTGATATTACCATATTAGGCGAGTACAACTTCCTGAAAAACATCCTTTGCTTCTTCGTTTGAAACATGGTAATTACTTCGTGCCCAGCGAATAAAATCATTTCGGTATTGTCGGGAAATTTTCTGTAAAGCTTCATTGTTACCATTTTTAATGGCGTAGATTAAGAAGCTAACACTAGCATATCCAGCTTTCAGATAGAGCCGCACGCTGTTCTTAATAAAGATATATAACTTCAAGTAGAATTACTAACATTAATTAATCAACACCTATCTTGTGGTGAAATTAAAAATGAGTGGCAAACAATAATTGCTACTAGTTGTTACAGAACAAAACATATCAAATGGGATTCATTATAGACCTTTTCATCAACGCCGGCATACTTTTTTTACTTGCTTATTTACTACCCGGTGTTTCTATCAAAAGTTATGGAACGGCTATATTAGTAGCTCTGGTTATTGGAATCCTTAACGCAACTGTAGGTTTCCTGTTAAGGCTCCCACTCAACCTAGTTACCTTAGGCCTGTTAACCTTTGTTGTTAGG
>NZ_JAZQPU010000097.1:0-9219 GCF_045628745.1 Pedobacter sp. | reverse complement strand
TCTACTGTATCTTTTGACGTGCTACAATTGGGCTATCGTTTTAACCCTAATTTTAAGGTATATTTAGCTGGTGGTTTCGACTGGACCATGATCCGTTTGCGCCAGAATGTAACCATCCAACAAGGTACTCCTGATTTAGTTGCGCTGCCAGAAACGACTAACTTCAGCAAAAACCGTTTTTCTAACAGCTATGTGCATATTCCATTGAACTTAGAATTTCGCACTAAAGAAAACGACAAAGGAAAACGCTTCTATTTCGTAGTTGGTCCGGAAGTAAGCTTCTTGCTCAACGGAAAAGTAAAACAAGTAAGCGATGAACATGGCAAGGTTAAATATAAAGACGACTATAATTTCCAACCATTCAGGTACGGCGGTACAGTTAGACTAGGTTACGGAGGAGTAGGCTTCTTCACTAAATATTACTTCAACGATATGTTCGATAGTCCGGCACAAAAAGGATTGAAAAATATGTCATTCGGTATCACCTTCGGGATGAACTAAAAAATAGCCGATGCTATAAAGATACTCCACACACACAAGTTGACCTGAACAGGCTGTCTCATTTAAAATGAGTTCAGCCTGTTTTTTTTTATTCCTTAAGTATTTGTTAACTATTAATTTGGTTGTTTTTTGCTGAGCGTTCGGAGGGCCTTGGCAGGGCCATTAGATATCCGTCGATATGGAAAGGCCCTATGAAGGCCCTACCAACGCCCTCTGAACGCTATGGAAACCTTAACGTGACAGATAGTTGTTTTGTGCTTAATTTAATTTTAAGTTAAGACTGGTTTTGCTGTTAAAGCTGCCTTTTTTATTTTGTCTTTCTCTGAGGTTCGTTGTTTTCTGGCTTTTATGATGGGGAGGTTTGATGCTTGTCGCCAAAATATAAAATAAGCGGCTAATTATTTACCTTTATGGCGTGAAGGAACAGGTCATCAGCGTACAGCAATTAACGAAACAACATCAAAGCACACAAAATTCCGGCGTTAGGAATATCAGTTTTGACATTGAAAGCGGAAAAATAGTAGCCATATTAGGCGAAAGCGGCAGTGGTAAATCTACCTTGCTGAAATGTATTTATGGCTTGCTGAAAGTCGATAGTGGACAGGTTCTTTTCAATGGCAAAAGGGTATTAGGTCCGGATGAGCAATTGATTGCCGGGCATAAGGAGATGAAAATGGTAACGCAGGATTTCTCACTAAATATTTATGCCAAGGTGTATGATAACATTGCCTCCATGCTGTCTAACACGGATGTGAAAGGCAAACATGACCGTACTGTTGAAATGATGGAGCATTTGAACATCGTTCATTTAAAAGACAAGAAGATTACCGAATTGAGTGGGGGTGAGCAACAACGCGTAGCCATTGCCAAAGCTTTGATAAGCAATACCACCTTATTATTGCTTGATGAACCTTTTAGCCAGGTTGATGCTTTGCTTAAAAACCAGTTAAGGGCGGATATCAAGCGAATTGTGGCCGATACAGGCGTTACGGTCATCATGGTATCTCATGATCCTGCCGACGGCTTGTTTATGGCTGATCAGCTGTTATTGATTAAAGACGGACAGTTGTTGCAGCAAGGCGAACCATCTTATGTATACAACCACCCATCACATGTGTATACTGCGCAATTATTGGGTAATGCCAATGCCTTATCACTTGCTGAAGCGGATCAGCTGGGTTTGCACTGTAAAGGGAAAAACATCATCATTTATCCTGAATGGGTGGAGCTGAAGGGCTCGCTGACCAGCAGAAAGTATGAAGTGATGGATGTTTATTATAAAGGTTTTTATGAGGAGTTGTTGCTGGAGAGAAACGGGGTGAGGCTTCGTGCTATACAGCTAAACAGGGGGGAGCATCAGAAGAAAGACTTTATACAGGCAAGTATAACGAAGTTTTTGAGTTTTGAGTAGGAGGGAGATGATTATTATTGAGAAGCATGTGATTAGTAAATGGGTATGTGTTACTAAAGTTCCTCCAAGATACAACTTCATTAAATTGATTATCAAGAAACGGTTAGATTCTTATAATTAGAGAGTAATTATTAAATAACTTTATTGAATATCCAAGGAACGATAATTGTATTCTTAATTGCTTAGCAATTCAAATTCACTGATGTGGTTGATGTAAATTTTTTTAATCCTGATTACATGTTATACTTCTTTCTCAATTGGTCTGAGATCAAACGTGCTTCTGAAACAATAATTTCTGGATATCCCAAGGAGGAAAGGATAGCAATTCCATTTTTATTTCTTAGCACTCCTTCTTTTAGTTTATAATCGAATACTAAGCGTTGTTCGCAAACAGTTTCTTCAAAAGAATACATTGCATATTCATCACCTAAAAGCTCTGCAAGCTCAAGGTCATGGGTAGAAACGAAAATAAACTTCTTGTTAAATGCAAGATATGAAAGTATAGCCTTGGCAGCGGCTACTCTTTCAATGGTGTTAGTCCCCTTAAAAATCTCATCAATAATAATTAACGAACCACTTTCCTTCATGCTTTTTTTTATTATAGTGAGAACCGACGTTGCTTCAGCTTGAAAAAAGCTCTTCTGACTTTCAATATCATCGCTAACTCTAATACTTGTAGATAAGCTTAGAAAAGGACCTTTATAAGCTTTAGTGCAAGAAGTAAATAATGTTTGTGAAAGCAAGGTGTTTATGGCAATTGACCTGATGAAGGTTGTTTTCCCAGACATGTTTGAACCTGTAATTAAAACCCCTTGTGAAGCAGATACGACAATTGAATTTTGGACACAATTTTTAACTAATGGATGATAAAGCGCTTCAATCATGATTGTATTCTCGTCTAATATGAACTCTGGTTTCGAATACATTGGGAGATCCTGTCGCAGGGATTGAATGGAAACTGCAAAGTCTAGATGAGCGACGTAATTGAAAACCATTTTAATTGTATTTTTATGTTTACTGACACGATCTATTGAAATGATGAACATTGCTGGCTCGATCAGTAAAAAAGTTTTAAATAATTCCCAGATACCAGACGCAATATCTGATGGATCTTTACTTACACTATCTTCGAAAGAGACGAAACTTAAATACACTTTCAGCTTACCTAATAGGCTTATATTTTTCTTTACCAAAAGTGCTTCAGGCGTAGAAATTTTATCCGAAATCCGCTTGGCAACCTGAAGCAGTAAATTCAACTGTGGTAAAGTGTGAACATACCGTGCTATCTTCTGCTTATTACGAAAGTGCAGATATAAGTTAACTATTGTCAAGATGAAAGTGACTACAAAGCCGGCTTCGCTTTTTTCTAGAATCATAAACCCTAATGAAAAAAGCCATAAGAATCCTGCAAATTTTATATACCAACCCAAGACATTGTTATAAAGATTTTGAATGTTCACCGTGAACAATTCATGCAAGAAATAGGCGTTTACCTTGTTCAGCTTGGACAATTCATATTCAAGCGCTTGTCGTAGATCGGTATCTTTGAATTGTTCTACTAAAGTATCAAGCACCTTTAGTGAACTAAGATTGTTCTCCTGGGATTTTAGTTTACAATATAAATATTGTTGACCTATCTTAGAGTTTGTTCTATCGACATAGGCAAAAAGTTTTTCAAAATCTATGTCTTCAGCTGTTGAATCCGATAGAATATGATCATTAGCTACTTTATAATAATAAGAGGAAATTAGGTTGAAGTCCCTATCCGCAATTTCGGGTTTAGACCATTTATCCTGAATCGTCCTATTTATTCTAATAAATTCTCTTCTCTTTTTATAATTAACGAAAATGATAAGCAGCAGAAAGCAAAACACAAATAGGACTAAGTATAACATGCATAAAATTAGTAATTTACTGGAATTTTAATTTATTATTTCATAATACTTCTAGAACCTCCATTAAATGAAGTCGACCAACTATTATATAATTAAACTGTGGCATATGATAAAAGAATCTAATGGGCCAGCCTAATAAATATCTTCAATGAATTTCTTTACTTTGGCTTTTAAATTATCCGGGATGTTTGCAGTTATGTTGTCATGTTCCTAAGTTGGATGGTGTAGGTAACATTTCAAAGGAGAAAAATTTCAGGGACCTTAAAGAAATTCATAAAAATATGGGTTGGGACCTATTATTAAATGACCATAAAAGATTAAGGGTAGATAATGAGGAAATAGCGATTATAGGCGTTGAAAATTGGGGCGTTAACAATCAAAATAATTACGGCAGGTTAGACCTTGCCATGAAAGATACGAATGATCTCCCGGTGAAACTGCTGTTGTCTCACGATCCTTCTCATTGGCGTGGAGAAGTCTTGCATAAATATCCTCAAATAGATGCTATGTTTAGTGGTCATACTCATGGTGGGCAATTTGGTGTTCAAACAGCATCGTTTCAATGGAGTCCTGTATCATATCGTTATCAAGAATGGGCAGGTTTGTATAAAGAAGGCAATCAACAACTATATGTTAATGTAGGTTTTGGCTTTATGGGATACCCCGGCAGATTTGGTATTTTGCCAGAAATTACCATATTCGAGCTCCTCAGGGGATAAATTACTGTATAAGTCAGGTTGCATGTAATGTAAAGCTATCTGTTTTTTCTTATCCAAGCGATTGCTTTTTTTACTTTTTGGTCCTTATGGAGGACTTCAAAATTATCACCTTCGGAAACTAAGATATCGGGGTTAATATTTTCAGGATAAATCTTCCCATTTCTATCAGCGGCATAATCTACAGCCAAATTAAGACCTGAGTATTCATTTAATTTAAATCCTAAATTAGTGGTCGTATACCCTGCGGTGGGCTCGCCAATTAAAATTGATTTATACCTGCCAATGGTCGTTATTGCGGTCATCTCTCCTGAACTTGCAGTATAACTACTTATTAAAATCGCGACTGGAACATCTTTTTTAATGGGATGGCCCTTGTATTTTACGGGTGATACTTTTACGGAATCTACATAAAAAGTTCCATTTTTAATGATCCAATCACCATCAGGTTGAAGAGCAGGGGTTATAAATCCGCCTACTCTTCCTTCACCAATAAATTCTGTTAAACCTGCAATCATAGGATACATATTTCCACCAGTATTGACTCTAAGATCAATAATCCATCCCTTAATATTCTTGTCATTTATTTTGGCGATAGCATTTTTGATGTCTCTACTAATGCTATCTATAAGTTGACCTCGAAAATCATTGTTCCCGGGAATCAAAATGTACCCGATATCTTTTCCAATCTTTTCTGAACGAACAAATGAATATTTTTTAGTGGCTGATTTTATGGTTTGGTTTACTTTAATTCCATCGTTTTTGTTCCAGCTATAGGTTTTATTTTTATATTTCAAGCTGCCATGATGATCATCAATTTGCTCGAATATATAGGGGTATATGGGTAAAATATCTTCATAGCGCTTTGCTCCCGAAGCCTTATTATAAACATGCTGACGTAATTCTTTCCAATTGACATTTTTACTATTTAATGCATTGGCCTCAATAATAAGCAGGCTTTTGTCAAGATAGGATTTAACACTATCAACGATCAATGGTGAATTAGTTTGTGCTTTGATAAAGCATGGAAGAAATAATAGAGTTATAAGGAGAAACCTGTTCATTTAATGAAGACGCAAGATGATGATAAAGGTTGCATCGACAGTAATTCTTAATAGATTTATCTAATCAATCTAGTTGATTGGTGACCAATTACGTAACATGTTAATTCTTTTTCTAATAAATCCTTGTTCAACACGGTATAAGTTTTCCTGCTCGTCAAATAAATTTAAGGAGAAAACTGCTTCCATTAGGTAATCATCACCTTTGATATGGTCAACTTTTAAAATTTCAAAGCTCGAGTTATCTTGAATATCCATTCTGTGAGACTGCATAGCTATAGAGAAGCCTGGCTTTTTTGAGCTCAATATCTTGCCTTCCCCAAAAATAGTTAATACAACGCCTTCTCTGGTGTTTTCCTTTTCAAAGTCTATGGCGAATGGTTGTTTTCCAGGCTTAAAAATTTTAGATTGATCTTCTGGAATCATCACAAACGTAGATTTAGTAAGATCAGATATTTTGTATTTCTTATTAAAATATATTTCTAAAGTTATCCCCCGATTTTTAGTAGTAGAACTCAGGCCAAAAAATGATGAATACATCGTCGAATCTGGAGTTCCGTACCATAATTTTCCAGCAGTTCCATAAGCATAAGTTCGGCCAGCAATGGCTTCGTTATATGGCTTTACGTTAATTTGACTATTACCTACTCCAACTGAATAGGTCTCATTAAAAGAATACAGGGTATTATTCATGCTAAAGGAAATACTGTCTGTTGTATTTTGTTGAAGATCAACAGAATCAATTGTACTTGTCTTTTTGCATGACATTAATACACAAACCAAGATTGGTATAATAAAATAATTTTTGCTAATTTTCACAACGCCAAGTTAAAATTTATTTAGAAGATTGTTTTTTAAAGCATGTATTTATCTTGATACCTTAAGAATTGTTTACTTCGATTGAATACGTTACCTCATCCGCTCGCATCCCATCAGGCCAATTTACTTCTTCAGTATGTGCATATTTGAATCCAAATCTTTTTATTGCCGCTGCTGAGCTTGTATTACCAATCCTGTGAGAAACAGTGATAAATTTGCATTTCTTCTGAAGCACCCATTCCATTCGTGCTTCATAAAACATTTTTGATAAACCTTTTCCGCGGTGTGCTGGCTTAATAAAAGACGCAAAGAAGATAGCTGTGGTTGGTTGATCTTTTTTAATGGCAACACCCGATAACCCTACCAAGGTTTTATCATGATATAAAGCAAACATACCTCGTAACTCATTTTCTAATAAGGATACCCAGTCCTTTTCGCTATAGTTTGATTCACTTGCATAATTGCTGCCAAACATTCCAGGATTTGTTTTCAATGCTTCGAGCCTGATTGATTTATATTCTTTCCAATGCTTTGGTAACAGCTGTAGCAATGTATAGTTATCCTTAGTTATATTCTCCATCACGCTATTTGTCATTCTTTTAATAGTTAGCAAATATAGACCTGATGTTACCATTTACTACCATAAAATAGATGGAAGATACCGGTATCATTTTAATTAATGCTATCTTTCAACATGCAGCATTTTGAATTTGATTCACCTAAAAACCTTCAGGATACCATAAAATCCTTCTTTCCACTTTTGTTTTAAAATCTGAAATAGAGACAGTTATTAACAACATAAGTATATATTGTATTATATTGATATACAAATCAATTAATCAGATTATATGAATGCTCTCCTTACCATCCTGTTACTTCATCTTTTTAGTCTACAAGCAAAATCACAGATAAATGATATTGTAAAGTTAGCGGAGCGAATTGACGAGGCCAGTAAAAACATATCTTCAGCAAAGTATAAGCTGAACACTAAGTATACGAAGATCTCGGTGGGAGAGGATAGTTCAACAAGAGTTAATTTATTTGATTATTCTTTCAAGTCAAATCCTAAGGACACATTATTGGGCTATAAATTCTCCTCTACTGACCAATCTGGTATTATACAACAATATAATGGAACGGATTTCTATCTCTTATACAAACAAGTATTAGAGATTGCACCCGCTGCTAAAAACAGGAATAAAATTAAAAGTTTGAATCAAAGCGATATGTATGTGCCATTATTCAATTCGTTCAACCACCGTTTTCAATTGGCCATCAAGTATAATAAATTATCCTCTTGGAAATTATCACCTTCCCTCGTAGATTATAAAGGCAACAGTTATTATAAAATAACTTCACCTACATACTCAAAAAACGACTTTAGCAGTTATGCAAATTATTATATCTCAGCAAAGAGCTTTCTTCCTATGGGCGAAGAAGTGATAATGGAGAATGTGATTAAAAATGCGAAGGAAATCCAAACCTTTAATAATTGGATAACAGAACTTGAGTTAAATATAAAAATTGATGACAAACTATTTGATAAGGAAATATTATCAGGATACAATAAGGAAAGGATTGTAGATGAAGCACAACAACCTGAAACGAAACAGCTACTCAAGATTGGAAGTTTAGCTCCAAACTGGACTCTACCTTTACTTGACGGCGGTATTTTGAAGTTAAGTGACCTTAAAGATAAAATTGTTATCATTGACTTTTGGTACAAAGCCTGTGCGCCATGCGTTCAGCAGATGTTGGATCTTCAAAAACTTCATGATAAATTTGATAAAAACAAAGTTGTATTCATTGGGGTAAATACAAAAGACGATCCATCAAGTACAAATTTAACTACGTTCCTTAAAAATAGAGGCATCACAATGAAAAATGTTTACAATGGTAAACAAATTGAAAAACTTTATAATGTTAGTGCTTCCCCAGCCTTATTTATAATTGACAGCAATCAGCAGATTGCATTTTCCCTGGATGGCTATTCAACCACGCTGCTAAATGACCTTGACAGGGAAATTAGTAAACGGCTATAATCAGTCATAGTTTCTAAATCCCTTCATTCATTAAACTTCACCTAAATATTTATTTTGCAAGGTATTTTGGGCAGAATACCTTTGCCCAAAATTATTTTCATTTTTTTAAAATGTTTCAGTTCCTCAATCGTCTTACCTTATAAACAAAGTATATTTTTTAACGGCCAATGCGCGAAGAGAAGAACAGTTACCTTTTAAAAACCATTCAAGAATACGGTAAAGGGCTGTTGTCGTTCATTCGTGGAAGGGTGAAAAATGATGCGGACGCACAAGATATTCTGCAGGATATTTGGTATAGCCTCAGCCTGGTGGTCAATACCTCACCGGTTGAACAGACCAGTGCCTGGCTTTACAAAGTTGCCCGTAACAAAATCACCGATAGATACCGTAAGCGTTCTGAAAGTTTGCTGGATGATTTGTTTGATGATGAAGAGGAGCTGGATTTTAGATCCATACTCTTCTCTGATTCAAGGACCCCGGAAACAGAATACCTGCGTAATTTATTCTGGAAACAGCTTTTCATTGCCTTAGATGAGCTGCCTGAAGAACAAAAGCAGGTGTTTGTGTGGCATGAACTGGAAGATATTCCATTTCAAAAAATAGCGGAACAAACTGGTGTAAATGTACAAACACTGGTTTCGCGAAAAAGATATGCTGTACTGCACCTTCGGGAACGCTTGAAAAAACTATACGATGAGTTAACGGATTAACAATTTAAATTATGAAAAAGATATTTTATAAAATGCCTCGTGCAGCTCGTTTCATTTTTATCCC
>NZ_JAZQPU010000096.1:0-4336 GCF_045628745.1 Pedobacter sp. | reverse complement strand
CTAACGGCATTTTGCTTCATCCAGAAAATAACACTCATGGAAATGAAGATCACGGCTGCCGCAGCGGCAATGCTTAAACGCTGCCAGGTAATGACAGCTTCTTTTTTATGGATTTTTTGATGTGCAACGCGATCATGTAATTGTTTTTGCAATAAGGATATCGCCTGCAGCGAACGTTTTGGCGATTCAGATAAGCCGGCTAAGGCTTCGGCCACAAAAGGATCTTCAAGTGCATGACGCTCCACCTGGTGCATGGCTGAAGCATCAAGCTTGCCATCCAGGTAATCTTCTATTACTGCTGTTGATAACCAATCTCTATTCACGGCTGTTCTTTTCGATACAAATTTTTAAATTCCGCTTTCCATTCTGGATATAGCTCTTCACTTTCAGCAAGTCATATCCCGTCATTTCAGCTATTTCTTTATAACACTTCTCCTGCAAATAAAACAAATCCACACAGATACGCTGCTCTTCAGGCAACGTTTCCATGCACTTCTCCATCATGCTGAGCTGGTTTTCCTTTGTATCGTCAGCAGTGAGATGCACAAACTCCGTGTTTTCCACAAAAGTATCTTCCAGGGAGACCATTTTATTTTTAGATGACTTGCGCAATGCCATCAGACAGTAATTGCGGCACAACACATGCAGCCAGCTTTTGAAGTTCTGCACCTCATGTATTTTTAACTTCAGCACCAGCTCCTCAAAAATCTGCATCACGGCATCTTTGCTGAGCTCCTCATCCTGTAGATATTTTAAGCAAACCCCATAAACCAAATGCATGTAGCGACTATAAAGTTGCGATAACACTTCCAGGTCGCCACTTTTTTTGTAAAGGGCAATCAGGGCAGCGTCATCTATTGCATCATTACCAGATTTAGGTTGGATGAATTTCAAGGTGTTAGGGCTAATAATCTAAGTAAGTATAATCATTTTTTTATGAAATCTACATCACTGGCCGCAAATTTGCTATTAACCGCGTAAAAATAAACAATGAATAAATTGAGTACTTTCCTTATTGGAGCCCTTATAATTTTAATCACAGGTTGTGATGTCCAAAGCCAATCTCAACTTGGCAGTATATTAAAACAAATCCCTACCGCTACTGGTAACCCTACCACTACAGAAATTGCCTCAGGTATTAAACAAGCATTAGAGATCGGAACTTCAGCTGGTGCAGACAAGCTATCTGCTAAAGACGGATTTTTAGGTAATGCGGCTGTCAAAATATTATTCCCTACAGAAGCACAGAAAGTAGAAAAAACTTTGCGTACGTTAGGCCTTGGTTCTCTGGCAGATAATGTTGTAACCAGCTTAAATCGTGCTGCAGAAGATGCAGCAAAAGAAGCAAAGCCAATTTTTGTTTCCGCAATTAAACAAATGACCATCACCGATGCCACAAATATACTTTTAGGCAACAATAATGCAGCAACTGCATACTTTGAGCGTGTAACCACCTCACAGCTTATGGCAAAGTTTAAACCTGTTGTAACCTCAAGTTTAAGTAAAGTAGGCGCAACAAAATACTGGGGTGATGCTGCTGCCAGCTATAATAAATTGCCTTTAATTACACCTGTAAATACTGATTTATCTGCTTATGTTGCTCAAAAAGCAATTCAAGGCATGTTTGTTCAGATTGCACAGGAAGAATTGAAAATTAGAAGTGATTTAAGCTCTCGTTCTACCACCTTGTTGCAAAAAGTGTTTAGCTATGCCGATAGGAATAAATAAATATTTAAGTTACTTTTATAAAATACACAGTAACAATTAAGTACATTGGATTTTAAAGATTTTAAATTTAACCCTCAACTTTTAGAGGGTTTATTGGCGATGGGATTTCGCAACGCCACCCCTATTCAAGAACAAGCGATCCCGATTATATTAGATAAAAAAGATTTAATTGCTTGCGCGCAAACAGGTACAGGAAAAACCGGCGCTTACCTCTTGCCGATCATGAACATGATCAGCGAAACGGAAAACAGGCATAACAATACGCTGATTTTAGCGCCTACAAGGGAGTTGGCACAACAAATAGATTTGCAGGTAGAAGCACTTTCTTATTTCACCAACATCAGTTCTTTAACTGTTTACGGTGGTGGAGATGGTATTGCCTATGAACAGCAAAAACGATCCATGCGGGAAGGCGTAGATATCATCATCGCTACCCCTGGTCGCTTGATTTCTCACCTTTCTTCAGGTTTATTGAAGCTCGACAAACTGCAGAACCTTGTTTTAGATGAGGCTGACCGTATGCTCGACATGGGTTTTTATGATGACATCATGAAAATCATCAGCTTTCTACCTGAAGTACGTCAAACCGTCATGTTCTCGGCTACGATGCCACCAAAAATAAGAACTATGGCGGCAAAGCTGCTTAAAAACCCTTCACAAATCAGCTTGGCTATCTCTAAACCCGCAGCAGGCATTTCGCAGCAGGTCTATATGGTTCATGATGAGCAAAAGGTGCCCTTGTTAACCGATCTGTTGAAAACAGGCGTTTACAAAAGCATCATTGTCTTTGCCTCTACGAAAGATAAAGTGAAAAACCTGGGTAAAGTATTCAGAGGTATGGGCCTTAAAGCCGAAGCTTTTCACTCTGACCTTGATCAAAAAGAACGCGAAAGCATTTTGCAGACTTTCAAAAACAAACAGCTGCCAATTATTATTGGTACCGATGTTTTAAGTCGTGGTATCGATGTGGAAGGTATTGACTTAGTGGTCAACTTTGATGTTCCCCATGATGCTGAAGATTATGTGCATAGAATTGGCCGTACGGCAAGAGCTGAAACCAAAGGAACTGCCATCACTTTAGTGAATTCCAGAGATAAACGCAAGTTAGACAGCATAGAAAAACTGATTGAGCGCAAAATCGATGTCATGGAAGTTCCTGAAAAGATTGCTGCTATTGAAGCTATCCACAGGCCCGAGCCTGCCAAAGGCCGCAGACCACAACAAAAGAAAGTTTGGCATAAAAAGAAAGCCATCTAAGAGATTTTAATATCTTTAGGCTATGCAAAATTTACCTCCTTTAGCTGAACGAATGCGTCCACAAAATTTGGACGAGTATGTCGGACAAAAGCATTTAGTAGGTCCTGATGCCGTTTTGCGTAAAGCAATATTAAGCGGACAACTGCCCTCCATGATTTTTTGGGGGCCGCCAGGTGTAGGTAAAACTACACTGGCGTATATCATCTCCCAAACTTTAGACCGACCCTTTTTTAACCTGAGCGCCATTAATTCTGGCGTGAAGGATATTCGGGATGTTATTGATAGGGCTGCTCAACTGAAAGACAGCTTCCTGGGCTTACCCATTTTATTTATTGATGAGATCCATCGCTTTAGCAAATCTCAACAAGACAGCCTTTTGGGTGCCGTTGAACGCGGACTGGTTACCTTAATTGGTGCCACCACAGAAAACCCTTCTTTTGAAGTCATCTCCGCCTTGCTCTCCCGATCGCAGGTGTATATCTTAAAATCCCTCGATGAGCAGGAATTAGCAGGTTTATTGCAAACTGCACTACAGCAAGATGTGATTTTAAAAGAAAAGAACATCGTCATTAAGGAGCATGAAGCTTTGATCCGCCTTTCTGGTGGTGATGCGCGCAAGCTATTGAATGTATTGGAAATTGCTGTTAATGGCATCGGTGGAGATAACATTACCCTCACCAATGAAAATGTACTGGAACATGCACAGCAAAACCTGGCTTTATATGACAAAGCCGGCGAGCAGCATTATGACATCATATCAGCCTTTATCAAATCCATCAGGGGCAGTGACCCCAATGGTGCGGTTTATTGGCTCGCCAGGATGATTGAAGGTGGTGAAGACCCCTTGTTTATTGCCCGCAGATTGCTCATCCTTGCCTCAGAAGATATTGGCAATGCCAACCCCAATGCACTATTGCTGGCCAACAATTGTTTCCAGGCAGTAAATGTCATCGGTTTCCCTGAATCAAGGATTATCCTTTCGCAGGCTGTTACTTACCTTGCATCATCCGCTAAAAGTAATGCCGCTTACGAGGCTATTGGCAAAGCACAAGCGCTGGTTAAACAAACGGGAAATTTACCTGTACCGTTGCATTTGCGCAATGCCCCTACCAAGTTGATGAAGAACATCGGTTATGGCAAAGATTACCAATATTCGCATGGTTATGAGGGTAACTTCTCCCCTCAGGAATACCTGCCAGAAGAGCTGAGTGGCACTAAATTATACGATCCCGGTAAAAACCCCGCCGAAGATAAACTAAGAGAAAAATTACGCCAAAACTGGAAAAACAAATATAACTACTGATATGCTCTTCACTTTTTTAAACCACCAGTGGACAAGCTTCTGGCGCTC